>CABQHF010000043.1 GCA_902463905.1 uncultured Faecalibacterium sp.
TGATCTTTGGACCCAAGAACCTGCCGAAGCTGGGCAAGATGTTCGGCAAGACCATCAACGGCTTCAAGAAGGGCATGGAGGAGCCGGAGGATTCCGACGATTCCGAGGAGAAGGCTGAGAAGAAGGCCGCTAAGAAGGACGAAGACGAGGAGTAATTGTGGCTACGAACATGAAGCGCAAAAAGAAAGCCGAGGTCATGGAAGATGACGGCAGCATGACGCTGACCGGCCATCTGAAGGAACTGCGGAACCGGCTCATCATCTGCGCAGTGGTGTTTGTGGTGGGTGTTGTGGTCTCGCTGGCTTATGCAGACCGCCTGATCGACCTGCTCACTGCCATGGGCCGCGATTACTATCAGTTCGTGTCCATTGCACCGCAGGAAAAGCTGATGCAGTACTTCCGCGTGTCCATTCTGGCCGGTGTGATCGTCACGGTGCCGGTGGCATTCTACCACATCTACGCCTTTGCAAAGCCGGGCCTGAAAAAGAGCGAGAGCTTCTTCTTCAAGATGGTCATGGTGCTGGGCCTGGCATTGTTCTGCGTGGGCGTGCTGTTTGCTTACAAGCTCATGATGCCCTTTATGCTGCGGTTCCTCAGCACGGGCATCAATGGTGCCGAGTACATCCAGACCACCACCAGCATTGAGAGCTACGTCAACCTCTGCCTGACGATGTTCATCATCTTTGGCTGTGTGTTCGAGATGCCCCTGATCACGATCATCCTGTCCAAGATGGGCATCATCAACCCCACGCTCCTCAAGCAGGTGCGCGGCGTGGCCATCGTGATCATCTTCCTCATTGCTGCTGTGGT
The DNA here is from genome assembly GCA_902463905.1 of uncultured Faecalibacterium sp. Classification (GTDB taxonomy): domain Bacteria; phylum Bacillota; class Clostridia; order Oscillospirales; family Ruminococcaceae; genus Faecalibacterium. Next base: position 811 of record CABQHF010000043.1, read on the forward strand.
CACTCCGCCGGACATCGTGTCCCAGTGCATGGTGGCAGGCCCCATGGTGCTGCTGTACTTCATCAGCATCTTCCTGAGCGGTATCTTCTACAAGCCGAAGTCGGACGATGACGATGAGGACGACGAGGAAGAGGACGACGAGTAATTCTGGGTCCCCGGTTTTCGGATTCTTGCAAAATAAGGCTGCTGTGCCGCAGGGCATGGCAGCCTTTTTGCGTATGCGGCGCGGCGGCCTCGATTTTAAATCATCCCGGCTATACAAACCACCCGCCCTGTGCTAGAATGGAGCCAACAAACAAAAGGCGGTGAGCGGATGCATCCTCTTGCAGAATATCCCCGCCCGGCCATGCGCCGGGACAGCTGTGAGATCCTGAACGGCCCGTGGCAGTATGCCATCACCCAGACGGCCGAATACCCTGCGGCCTGGCAGGGCACCATCCGGGTGCCCTACTCGCCGGAAGCCCCGGCCTCCGGGGTGGGGCGCACCCTGCAGCCGGGGCAGTGGCTGCACTACCACCGCCTGTTCGCCCCGCCGGCGGGGGAGGGCGGCCGGGTGCTGCTGCACTTCGGGGCCGTGGATTATGCCTGCGCCGTGCAGGTGAACGGGCATCTGGCAGGCGGCTACCGGGGCGGCTACTGGCCCTTCACGCTGGACATCACCGAGCTGCTCAACGGCACCGGCCGCAACAGCCTGTGGGTGGCCGTGCAGGACCCCACCGGCCACGGCACCCAGGCCCGGGGCAAACAGACGTTGAAACCCGGCGGGATGTTCTACCCGGCCCAGAGCGGCATCTGGCAGACCGTCTGGCTGGAGCGGGTGCCGGACAACTACATCCAGACCCTGACCGTCACCCCGGACTACGACGCCCGCACGGTGACGGTGCGGGTGCACACGGCAAAGCCCGGCGGTGCGGTCAACCTGTGGGCCGTGGTGCGCGCCGGGGGTGTGACCATTGCTGAGGATTGGGGCAGCGACGAGGCCGACCAGGACGGCGAAGTGACCCTGAACATCCCGGAAGAGCATTTCTTCCCATGGAGCCCGGACACGCCCTTCCTCTATGACCTGACGGTGGGCACCACCCAGGGGGAGGAAGCCGGGTTCGACACGGTGCACAGTTACTTTGCCCTGCGCAAATGGAGCTGCGCGCCGGACGCCCACGGCGTGCTGCGCTTCTGCCTGAACGATAAGCCTCTCCTGCTCAACGGCCTGCTGGATCAGGGCTACTGGCCGGAGGGCCTGTATACCCCGCCCTCGGACGCAGCTGTGGAGCGGGAGCTCAGCGAGGTGAAAGCGCTGGGCTTCAACCTGCTGCGCAAGCACGCCAAGATCGAGCCGCAGCGCTGGTATTACCACTGCGACCGTCTGGGTCTGATCGTCTGGCAGGACATCGTCAACGGCGGCAGTGCCTATAATTTGTGGTTCGTCACCTACCTGACCAATGTGCTGCAGCCGCTGCTGCGCCGCTTCCCGGACGGGAAGGCTGCCTACAGCCTGCTGAGCCGGGCAAAACCGGCCAGCCGGGAGGAGTACGCCCACGAGCTGGCCGACACGGTGCAGGCGCTGCGGTGCCACCCCTGCATTGCCTGCTGGGTGCCCTTCAACGAAGGGTGGGGGCAGTTCGATGCCGGAAAAGCCGTGCAGGCCCTCCGGACGCTGGACGGCACCCGTCTGGTGGACGAGGCCAGCGGCTGGTTCGACCAGGGCGGGGGCGATGTGCACTCACTGCACAATTATTTCTATCCGCTGCGCATCCGCCCGCAGAAGCGCACGGTGGCCCTCAGCGAATACGGCGGCATTGCCTGGCCCATGCCCGGCCACGAGCCGCCCCGCAAGACCTACGGCTACGGCACGGCCAAAGACCGGCAGGAGCTGACTGCCCGCTACAAGAAGCTGCAGCTGAAAACCGTGCTGCCCCAGCTGGAAAAAGGCCTTTCGGCGCTGGTGTACACCCAGCTCACCGATGTGGAGGACGAGGTGAATGGGCTGTTCACCTACGACCGTGCCGCCGTCAAGCCGGACGCCAACGCGGTGCGCTCGGTGAATGCGGCACTGGCCGCTGAGTTTGCAAGAGTGACAAATCCCGCGAAAAAATGAGCAAGATCCCCGGTGCAGGAAACAGAGAACTGCACCGGGGATTTTTTACCGGACAAGATTTTGTTTTTTGTTTACAAATGGTTGCTTGACATGGAAATATCCATTTTGTAATCTGAAAGGGTATTCAATTTACATGAAATGCCGCTGGAAACGCGGGCCGGTGCACCGGCTGCGTCTGCCAGCCTCCGGGGAAAGGAGCAACACACCATGGACTACCTGCAGAACGTGATGGGATATTTTGACCAGCAGCAGCCGCTGTGTGCACAGCATGATAAGATCAGCAAGGATCTGTATCAGGAATATGGCGTCAAGGCCGGTCTGCGCGACGAGAACGGAAAGGGCGTGCTGGCGGGCCTGACCAACATTTCGGACATCCGCGCCTTTGAGTATGTGGACGGCGTCAAGCGCCCCGCCCACGGTCAGCTGCTCTACCGCGGCTACGACGTCAAGGACCTGATCAACGGCAGCCGCGGCGGCCGCTTTGCCTTTGAGGAAGCGGGCTACCTGCTGCTGTTCGGTGAGCTGCCCACCCCGGAAAAGCTGGAAGAATTCTGCCGGGTGCTGGGCGAGTGCCGTACCATGCCCACCAATTTTACCCGTGACGTGATCATGAAGGCCCCCAGCCACGACATCATGAACTCCATGGCCCGCAGCGTGCTGACCCTGGCCTCCTACGACCCCAAGGTATCGGATCTGTCCATCCCCAACGTGCTGCGCCAGAGCATCCAGCTGGCCAGCATCTTCCCCATGCTGGCCGTGTATGCCTACCACGCCTACGACCACTACGAGAAGGACGGCAGCATGTACATCCACCGGCCCGACCCGCAGCTGTCCACCGCCGAGAATTTCCTGCGGATGCTGCGGCCGGACATGCAGTATACCCCGCTGGAAGCCCGCGTGCTGGACGTGGCACTGCTGCTGCACGCCGAGCACGGCGGCGGCAACAACTCCACCTTTACCACCCGCGTGGTCACCTCCTCCGGCACCGATACCTACTCGGCCATGGCGGCGGCGCTGTGCTCCCTCAAGGGCCCGCGCCACGGCGGTGCCAACCTGATGGTGATGCAGATGATGCAGAACATCCGCGAGAATCTGCACGACCAGGAGGACGACGAGGAGCTGGAAGCCTACCTGAAAAAACTGCTGCACGGCGAAGCCTTTGACCACAAGGGCCTGATCTACGGCATGGGCCACGCGGTCTACTCCCTCAGCGACCCCCGTGAGGTGGTGTTCAAGGGCTATGTGGAACAGCTGGCCCACGAGAAGGGCCGGGACAAGGACCTGGCCCTGTACGCCAAGGTCGAGCGCATGGCCCCGCAGCTCATCGCCGAGGAACGGAAGATCTTCAAGGGCGTCAGCCCCAACGTGGATTTCTACAGCGGCTTTGTGTACGATATGCTGGGCATCCCCATGGAGCTGTACACCCCGCTGTTTGCCGTGGCCCGCATCATGGGCTGGAGTGCCCACCGCATCGAAGAGCTGCTCAGCGCCAACAAGATCATCCGTCCGGCCTACAAGAGCCTGGGCGGCACCCACGACTACATCCCGCGGGATGCACGATAACAGGAGGGCTGTGCCATGAAAAAGGCCCCGCTTCCGGGTGTGGAAGCGGGGCCTTTGTGCGTTTGAGGGCAGATCAGCTGTTGCTGGAAGAGGACGGGTTCACGATCTTGCTGGCGGGCATCTTGTTCATGGCAGAGGTGCTGAGGTCGTTCTCCAGTGTGCTGCCGTAGGTGGTGAGGGCATCTTCCAGCTCGTCGCCCTTCATGTCGCTCAGGATCTGGGTGCGCAGGGCGTCCAGCGTGGACACCTGCAGGGGGTCAATGCGCATCATCAGGATGATGGAAGCGGCATTGTACTGCACGGCAGCGGCCTCGCCGTACACAAGGCCGCGCACGGCGTCGGCGGCACCGTCCTGGGTAAAGGCACCGGTCAGGTCGCTTTCGGTCAGCAGTTCGGTCTGCACGCTGGAAGCATCCTCGGCGGGGGTGGAGTCCAGCACGGCGTAGATGTCCGGCAGGGCGGCAGAAGCGGCAGAATGCAGGGCACTGACCTGCTCGGACACCGAGCCGTCCTGCGTTTCGCTGCAGCTTGCGGCGGCTGCCTGTGCCAGCTGCAGCATCTGGGCCTTCTGGTCGTCGGAGGCGAACACAAAGGTGCTGGTGTTGTACAGCGGGATGTTTACATAGGCCAGCTCGTACATCTGGCTGTCCAGATGCTCGGTCAGGTCGCTGTCGTCCACGGGGCTTTCGCCGTCCGGGCCGTACACCAGCGTCAGCAGCAGGGTGTGCTTGAGCTGGATGCGCTCAAAGGCTTTGAGGGTCTCCAGGCCGATGCCGTTGGCGGTGTAGGTGCTGCCGTACTGGTCCATCAGCTGCTGGGCGTAGTTGTCGGCCACCTGGGTCTGTTCGGCGGTCAGCTCCCCGCCCAGCTCGGCAAAGCGAGCGTCGATGGCGGCAAAGGTGCGCAGGGTCTCCAGCGTCTTGTCGGCCACATAGTCCTGGACCACGGCGGTCTCGCCGCTGTCGGCATCGGTGGTGATGGTCTCCTTCAGGAAGGCCTTCACGTCGGTGGTGTCCTGGTCCTTGCCAGCCAGCTGGGCAGCCTGCTGGTAGGCGCTGAACTGGGCCAGCAGATACAGGCCGGAGGACACTTCAAAGTCGCCGACCTTGCCCACGGTGTCCGGGGTGGACAGGCCGCAGCTTGCCAGACTGAAGATCATGACGAGTGCGCATACCAGCGCAAGCAGTTTCTTTTTCATGTGTAATGCTCCTGTTTTTTGAAATTGTAGATGGCTCGCCCTCTCAGGCGCTGACGCGCCAGCTCTCCCAAAGGGAGAGCCTCTGGCGAAGAGATAACGTCTCCCGGTTTGCCAATGGCTCTCCCTTTGGGAGAGCTGGCATCGAGCGGATGCGAGAGGACTGAGAGGGCGAGGATGCTATCGGTTACTTGCTTTCCTGCGGTTTGTCCTTGCCATTCAGGATTTCCGCCATTGCCTTGAGGATGCTCTGCAGCAGTTCCAACGGCTTTTCGTCAGGGTGCAGGGTGACCGAAAGGTAAGGCTTTGAGCCTGCACCGGCGGTGACGCGGCCGTTGAAGGCCACCAGCAGGCCCCGGATCATGGGCACATCCAGGTGTTCCAGATTCAGCACGATGGTGTCCTTCTTCTGGGTCACCTCGTATACGCCCACGGCGGTGGCCTGCACCCGCACCAGCGAAACGTTCACCAGGTCGCTCACCGAGGGCGGCGGGTCACCGTAGCGGTCGATGAGCTCGTCCAGCACGTCGGCGGCGTCCTCCGGGGTCTGGATGGCGGCAATGCGCTTGTAGGCTTCGATGCGGCCCGGCCCGTCGGCGATGTATTTCTCCGGGATGTAGGCGTCCACCCGCAGGTCCACCAGGCATTCGCTCTTGTCGCGCTGCACCGGCTCGCCCTTGGCGCGGGCGATGGCCTGCCCCAGCATCTTGACATAGAGGTCGTAGCCCACGGCCTCCATGTGGCCGTGCTGGCTGTGGCCCAGCAGGCTGCCGGCACCGCGGATCTGCAGATCGCGCATGGCGATGCGGAAGCCGGAACCGAAGGCGGTGAACTCCCGGATGGCAGAAAGGCGCTTCTGGGCAATGTCCGAGAGGGTCTTGTCCCGCCGGAAGGTGAAGTAGGCGTAGGCCTTGCGGCCGCTGCGGCCCACCCGACCTCGGATCTGGTACAGCTGAGCCAGACCCATGCGGTCGGCGTCCTCAATGATGAGGGTATTGCAGTTGCGCACGTCGATGCCGGTCTCGATCAGGGTAGTGCACACCAGGATGTCGATCTCACCGTTCAGCAGGTGCTGCCACACGGGGTTCAGCTCTTCCTCGGTCATCTTGCCGTGGGCAATGCCCACCCGGGCACCGGGCACCATCTGGCTCACATGGGCGGCACAGGCCTCGATGTTGTCCACCCGGTTGTGCAGGTAATACACCTGCCCGCCCCGGGCCAGCTCCTTTTTCATGGCCTCGGCCAGGATCACGTCGTTGTACTCCAGCACAAAAGTCTCCACGGGCTGGCGCTCAATGGGCGGCTGCTCGATGGTGGAAAGGTCCCGGATGCCGCTCATGGCCATGTTCAGGGTGCGGGGGATGGGGGTGGCCGACAGGGTGAGCATGTCCACCCCGATGAAGTTCTCCTTGAGCTTTTCCTTGTGCTTGACGCCGAAGCGCTGTTCCTCGTCGATGATCACAAGGCCCAGATCGTGGAACCGCACATCCTTGGACAGCAGCCGATGGGTGCCCACCACGATATCCACGCTGCCGGACTGCAGGCCCCGCAGGGTCTCCTTCTGCTGCTTGGCGGTGCGGAAGCGGGACATCATCTCCACCTTCACGGGGAAGGCCTCCATGCGGGAAAGGATGGTGTTGTAGTGCTGCCAGGCCAGCAGGGTGGTGGGGGCCAGAATGGCGCACTGCTTACCGCCCATCACGCACTTGAAGGCGGCCCGCAGGGCTACTTCGGTCTTGCCCACGCCCACGTCGCCGCAGAGCAGCCGGTCCATGGGGTAACCCTTTTCCATGTCCTGTTTGATCTCGGCGGTGGCGTTGAGCTGATCATCCGTTTCGTCGTAGTCGAAACGGGTCTCAAAGTCCCGCTGCCAGTCGCCGTCGGGCGGGAAGGCGTAGCCGGTGGCCTGCCGACGGCGGGCATACAGCTCGATGAGCTCCTGCGCCATCTCCTCGGTGGCCTTTTTGACCTTGGCACGGGTGCGCTGCCACTCGGCACCGCCCAGCTTTGCCAGCTTGACCTTCTCCTCATCGCCGGGGGCGGTGTAGCGGCTCAGCAGGTCCAGCTGGGTGACGGGCACATACAGCACGTCCGAGCCGGAATACTGCACCTTGAGGTAATCCTTGATGGCACCCTGCACTTCCAGCCGCTGGATGCCCGCATACATGCCGATGCCGTGGCTCTGGTGCACCACATAGTCGCCGGGTTTGATGTCAGAGAGGCTGGACAGGGCGTTCTTGTTCTTTTTGCGCTTTTTGGTCTCGGCGGTGGTCTCTTCGTCCAGACCATGGCGGCGGGAGGAGATCACGGCCGCGTGGGCGAACGGGAAAGTGCACCCGGCGGTCAGATGACCCGGCAGTACCTGGATGATGCCCTTGGTGGGGCGCACATCCCGGCTCATGCTCACCGAGTAGCCCTTGTCGGCCAGGTCACGGGTGAGGGCGGCGGCACCCTTGGGGGTGCCGGAGAACAGGGTGATGGCGTACCCCTGGGCAATGAGCGGATCCAGATCCTCCCGCAGGGAGGCGAGATCGCCGTTCCAGTTGGGGGCCGCAAAGGCCTCGGCATTGATGAGGTCTTTCAGTTTGAACTCGTTCATGCCGCGCAGAAAGTTCTCGCACAGCAGGGTGCTCTGCTTCTGGGCGGCGATGACCAGATCGTCCATGGTCTGGTACAGCACATCCAGCCCGGGGCAGAGCACGCCCTCTTCCAGCAGGCCGGTCAGCTCCTCGCTGCGGCGGAACTCGGTGGCCTTCTGGGCATCGCGGATGCCGCCCACCTCGTCCAGAATGAACAGGGGCGCGTCCAGATGATCCAGCAGGGTGGCCGGTTCCGGGTAGCGGATGCCGTAATACTTGTCCATGGCTTCCGGCATCAGGCCGGAGTCCAGCTGGGAGAGATCCGCTTCTGTGGCCTTTTCCAGCGCGGTGCGGTGCTTGCCGCGGGCTTTTTTCACGGCGGTGCGCAGAGCCTCGGCGGTCTCTTCGGTGCTGCCGAACAGCACCTCGCGGGCAGGGGAGAGATAGATCTTTTCCAGTGCGCCGTCCCGCCGCTGGGTCAGCAGGTCAAAGGAGGCCATGGAGTCGATCTCATCGTCCCAGTATTCCACGCGGGCTGGCTGGCGCATATCCGGGGCATAGATGTCCACGATATCGCCGCGCACGCTGAACTGGCCGGGACCGTCTACCTGGCTGCGCCGCACATACCCGGCGGCAAACAGCCGGGCCACCAGCGCTTCGCGGTTGTACACCATGCCGGGCTTGAGGGTGAGGGTGTTTTTCAGAAATTCCTCCCGGGGCACCGTGTACTGCAACAGGGCTTCGGCAGGGACGCACACGGCCTGCAGCCGCCCGCCCGCCAATGCACCCAGCACCGAAAGGCGGCGATACTCGTATTCGCGCCCGGCACCCTCCACCGGGCGCAGCATGAAGTCCCGGGGCGGGAACACCGCCGCGGCAAGGCCCAGCGCCTTGAGGTCATCTGCAAAGTGGGTGGCCTCGGCTTCGCCCGGGGTCACGATGCAGAGCACCCGGCCCAGGTCCTTCTGCAAAGCGGCATACAGCAGGGCCCGGCCTGCCGGGGGCAGACCGAACAGCGCTGCCGGGCCGGGCTTTGCAAAGCTGGCCGCGATCTTCTGGTATTCCTGGGTCGCTTTCAACAGGGCTTCGTACATGGAAAACCTCCTTTCCTGTTGGGATGACCATTTGAAATTGCCGCCGCATTCGCTTTGGCAATGGCAGAGGAATGATTATTTTTATTTGCAGCAGAGAAAAGCCTGCGGGCTTTTCTCTGCTGCTTTTTCACGAGGGGGGTGTGACGTCAAAATGCATCAAAGAACATAAATGCAGTTCGCCAGTGCTGCCCCACTCGGTGAAAATGTGTTTGGAGCGGCCCGCAGGCCGCGACAAACACGAACAATAAAAATAAAATTCCGCTGAAAATGCCCAGAGCGCAAGCGGAGGGCAGTTTAAATGAGGTTCTTACCCGTTATACTTGCTCTGCGCCAGCCCCAGCTTGCCGTCCATGATGAGCTTGGCGGCAGCTTCGATGTCCGGGCAGCGGTCCGCCAGAGCCTTGGCGTCCTCGGGGGGGAATTTGCCCAGCACCCAATCCGCCAGGTCGTAGTCCGGGCGGGGCTTGGCTCCCACACCGATGCGGATGCGGGAGAAGCCGTCGCCGCCCAGCCGGGCGATGATACTCTTCAGGCCGTTGTGGCCGCCTGCCGAGCCGGAAGGCCGGATGCGCAGCTTGCCGGGGTTCTGGGTGATATCGTCGCACAGGACGATGACATGGTCGGCCGGGATCTTGAAAAAGCCCGCCAGCGGCGCGATGGAATCGCCGGAAAGGTTCATGTAGGTCAGGGGCTTCAGCAGCACCACCTTGTGGCTGTCCACTTCACCCTGGCCCCACAGGCCCTGGAATTTGGTCTTGCTCACGCTGATGCCCCATTTGCCGGACAGGTAGTCCAGCGCGGCAAAGCCCGCGTTGTGGCGTGTGCCGTCGTATTTGGCCTCGGGGTTGCCCAGGCCGGCGATCAGCCAGATATCGTTTGTGTTCATGTTGTTTGTTTAACCTTTTCTCTGAAAAATAGAATGGGATGCAGCTATTCAGTATAACATACGCGCGCGAAAAAAGAAACGGATTCCGGGTGAAAGAACCGAAAATGCCCCCGACCATACAGAGGCCGGAGGCAGAAAATGCTTAGTTCAGGTTCAGCGTGAGGTCAGAGGCCTTCCACGCGCCATCCTCTTTTACCATGGTGATGGTGCCGGTGACGCTGGCCGTGGTGGTTCCGTCGGCGGCCTGCAGGTCTGCAGAGAAATCATAGCAGTGGTCGGCACCGGAGCGCTTTTGCAGGGTGAGCCCCGCGGGCTGGCCGGAAAGCGAGGCAATGCGGGTGGGCAGACGGTTCGCAAGGAGCTTTTCCAGACACTGTTGCGTCATGCAATCCCCGAACTGTGCCTGATAGAAAGCCGCAAAGCCGCCGTCATCCACCTGTACAAGGCCCGGCTCGCTGGCGGTGTAGGAATCGTCCGCCGCCGGTTCCACGGCATCGGAGCTGGAAAGCAGCTGGGTCAGGATGGTCTGCGCCTGTTTCTCGGCAGGATCCCCGCGCAGGCGGGATGCCACAAAGAACACAGCGGCAACGGCCACGAAAAAGACGATCAGGCTCAAAGCCTGCTTGCGGAAAGTCTCAGACTTCATACGAGTTGCCCTCCCGGAAGAAAATCAGATTATCACTTATTCTGGTCGGCTTCCAGCTTCTGCTTCTTGGCGATGTAGGCTTCCATCTTCGGCTCGGCCCAGCCCTCCAGATTGGTCTGGCGCTCCCGGGCGATGCCCAGCGCCTGTGCGGGCACATCCTTGGTGATGGTGCTGCCAGCGGCGGTGTAGGCGCCGTCGCCCACCTTGACCGGGGCCACAAGGTTGGTGTTGCAGCCGATGAAGCAGTAGTCCCCGATGGTGGTGCGGAACTTGTCCTTGCCGTCGTAGTTGCAGGTGACGGTGCCGCAGCCGAAGTTGCAGTACTTGCCCACGTCGCTGTCGCCGATGTAGGTCAGGTGGCTCACCGTGTTGCCGCGGGCAAAGTTGGAATTCTTGGTCTCCACATAGGCACCCAGATGCACACCGTAATCGGTGACCGTGTTCACCCGCACATGGGTGAAGGGGCCGATGTTGTTGTGAGGGCCCAGGTGGCTGCCGTAGACCTGGCTGGCGTTGACGGTGGTGCCCTCGTCCACGATGCTGTCCTCGATGAGGGTGTTGGGGCCGATGATGCAGCCTGCCCCAATGATGGTATGGCCCCGCAGGATGGTGCCGGCCAGGATGACGGCACCCGGTGCGATCTGCACATCGGGGGCGATCTGCACGGTGCGGCTGTCGATGATCACGCCGTTGGCGATGTGCTGCAGCAGGATCGTTTCACGGGCGGCTTCGGCGGCGTCCAGACGGGTACGCGCTGCATCCAGTGCAGCGGAAGAAACACAATTTTCCATGGTTCAGGAGCTCCCTTCCGGTACGGCTCCCACGGGACGATGCGGCCCGGTGCACCCGGATGCGGATGCAGCAGGAGCTTTGTACCGACAAAAAGAATGTTTGAAGTTTCAGGGATAGAAAGTTGTATCCAACAGGCGAAGAAATCGCGTCAAATAAAGAAAAACCTCTCGAACTTTCTCCCATTTTATATTACCGGAAAACTTGGTAAAATTCAAGGGATTTGCATAAAAAATATCAAACAAATTCGGGATTTTGCATGGTGGAAAGCAGTGAGATTTCTGGTATAATAGTTTAGCATTCACGAAACAATGTTCATCGCCTATTGAGACAAAGGTATACGATGAGACGGACGGGCCCTTCCGGCACGGCCGTGAACTATGGGAGGTAAACAACGCATGAGCAAAAAGTATCTGTACTACTTCAGCGAAGGCAACGATGCTTTCGGCGGCGACAAGGTCACCATGAAGAATACTCTGGGCGGCAAGGGCGCCGGTC
>CABQHF010000044.1 GCA_902463905.1 uncultured Faecalibacterium sp.
TCTATCAGCCGCAGATCCGCGGCGTGGCCGTGCTGTGCGACGGCGGGGGAGATGTCCGCGTGGCGGCACGCATCACGGAGATGGTGGGAGCACTGCTGGACCTGCCATCCAACCGGATCTGTGTGGAGCAGCGCAAACCATGATTTTATCCGGAACAAGGAGGATGCAAGATGAGAGCACTTTCCAGAAATACCCGGCGGGTGACCGCCCTGACCCTGACGGCCGCTCTGGTCATCGCCGTGTACCTGAACTGGCAGTACGCCCGCACGGACACCGGGCTTACAGCGGAGGAAGCGGTACAGACCGTCTCTGCAGAGCCTGTTCAGACAGATGTGATTCTGGACGAACTGCCGACGGAGGCGGAAGCTGTGTCCAGCGCAAACAAGAACTACGGGGAAGCGCAGCTTGTGAGCGTGGCCAGTGACACCGGCGCAAAGTTCTTTGAAGAGGCCCGCCTGAAGCGGGAAAAAGCCCATGACGAAGCCATGGACACTTTGCAGAAAACCATGAAGTCCGCCTCGCTCTCCGCAGAAGAAAAGAAGGATTACACCGCCCAGCTCACAGCCGGGCTGGAAGATCTGCACGCGGAAAATGAGATCGAGACCCTGATCAAGGCCAAGGGCTTTGCAGACTGCCTGTGCTTTCTGCAGTCCGGCCGCGCCGACCTGACAGTGATGACTTCCGGCGACCCGCTGACGGCAGAGCAGGTGGCGCAGATCCGGGATGTGGTGCTCAGCAAGAGCAGCGTGACAGCACAGAATATCACGGTGGTAGAGGTAAAATAAACACCCTCGTTTTCCGCACGGAAAAAGGCGGGGCAGGCTGGAAAAAGATCACAGGAGCTGTCCGACAGAGTTTTCCAAACAAGTATTGAAATCACCCCCGCTTTGATGGTATAATAACACTATCAGTAAATAGAAGCGGCATTCTGCCCGGCCGGGTGGCGGGCGCAGTTGCAAGGCCGTTTTGAACAGAAAAAAGCGGCAGTCCGGCTGCTTTTAATGGAGGACAGCACAATGAATTTACAGAATATGGATCTTCAGGGCGGCAGCCTTCAGATTTCGACCGAAGTCATTGCAAAGATCGCACACTGCGCTGCGCTGGAAGTGGAAGGCGTGGCTGAGGTGTCCTGCGGCACCCAGAACAGGAAGCTCAAGGAACTGCTGGAAGCCAGCGTCCAGCCGCCGGTGGTGGTGGAAATGCGCGATGGTACGGCAGAGATCACCCTGAACCTTGTCATGGCAGCGGGCGCACGCATCCCCTCTGTGGCGGAAAAGGTGCAGGAGAACGTCAAGGCCGCCGTGCAGAATATGACCAATGTCACGGTGAGCCGTGTGAATCTGATCATCGCAGGCCTTGCTGCAGAGCAGTAAGACATCCGGAACCGAAAAAAGCAGGGATCTCTTCGTCGGGTGTTCCCCGGCGGGGAGGTCCTGTTATGAAAGGAATATTATGGAAAACATTTTGCCCCGTAGAGAAGCACGCGAAAACGCATTTTTGCTGGCATTTTCGCAGACCTTTGGTGACGTTCCGCTGGCGGAAGCCCTGACCAACCACGAAGAAAACGACGAAGAGCACCCGGTGGATGGTTTCAGCAAACTGCTGCTGAACGCCTACTATGACCACTCCGCAGAGGTGGACGACGAGATCCGCGCCCATCTGCGCAACTGGACCATGGAGCGTCTGCCGCGCGTCAGCCTGACCGTGCTGCGTCTGGCCATTGCCGAGATGCTGTTCGGCGGTGAGAACAAGCCCGGTGTTGCCATCAATGAGGCCGTGGAGCTCACCAAGAAATATGGTGCCGATGAGGATTACCAGTTTGTGAACGGCCTGCTCGGTGCAGTGGCACGGGATCATGGCCTGAACGATGAAGCCGCCGTGGAGACGGCTGAACAGTGAGCCGTTATACGCTCGGTGTTGATACAAGCAACTATGCAACCTCTCTGGCAGTTTTTGATACAGCCGGAGAGGTTGTTTGTGCAAAAAAGCGTTTTTTGCCGGTCAAACCCGGCCAGCTTGGCCTGCGGCAGAGCGATGCGTTGTTCCACCACACCACGGCCCTGCCGGAGATGCTGCACGAGCTTGCACAGGAGTTTGATCTGACCCGTATCGACGCCGTGGGCGTCTCCCAGAAGCCGCGCCCGGTGGAAGGCAGCTATATGCCGTGCTTTCTGGCCGGCGTGAGCGCAGCAACGGCCTTTGCCAAAGCGCGGGGCATCCCGCTCGTTTATACGACGCACCAGCAGGGCCATGCCGCTGCCGCGCTGTTTGCGGCAAAAGGCGCAGAGCTGTTCACCCGGAAGGTGCTGCTGTTCCACATTTCCGGCGGCACCACGGACCTGCTGCTGTGCGACGAAGTGCGCACGATCACCCAGCTGGGCACCAGCACCGACCTTTACGCCGGGCAGGCTGTGGATCGTGTGGGCGTCAAGCTCGGCTTTGCCTTCCCGGCGGGCGCGGAGGTGTCGCGCCTTGCCGCGGACTGCCAGGAGCCGATCAAACCGAGATCCAGCGTGAAGGGGATGCAGTGCAGCCTCTCCGGGCTGGAAAACCAGTGCAACGCCCTGCTTGCAGCAGGGAAGAACCCCTCGTATGTGTGCAAATACTGCCTGCTCTGCGTGGCGGATACCGTGGTCAGGATGACGAAGGCTGCCCAGAAGGAATACCCCGGCCTGCCGGTGGTGTGTGCCGGCGGCGTGATGAGCAGCGATGTGATCCGCCATTGGGTGCAGCAGCGCCTGCCGCAGGTGTATTTTGTGCCGGGGCAGTATTCCAGCGACAATGCCATCGGCGTGTCCATCCTTGCGGCACGGGAGGCTGGCTTATGGCTGAAGTGATCACCGTCTCCGCGCTGAACCGCTACGTCAAATCGCTCTTTGACACCAATGATCTGCTGTTCGACCTGGCCCTGCGGGGCGAGGTGGCAAACTTTGTGCAGAATGCGCGCAGCGGCCACTGCTACTTCACCCTGCGGGATGAGGAGGCCAGCGTCAAGGCGGTGATGTTCCGCTCAGACGCGCGGCGGCTTGCTTTCCGCCCGGAAGAGGGCATGCGGGTGGTGGTGCGCTGCCGTGCAACGCTCTATGAGCGGGATGGCGCATTCCAGTTGTATGTGAACGAGATGTTCCCGGATGGCATCGGCTCTGCGCAGCTGGCACTGGAACAGCTCAAAGCCCGGCTGGAGCAGGAAGGTCTGTTTGACATTGCGCACAAAAAGCCGCTGCCGCGTTATCCCCGGTGCATCGGGCTGGTGACCAGCAAGACGGGTGCAGTGCTGCAGGATATCCGCAATGTGCTCAGCCGCCGCTGGCCGGGGGTACGGCTGCTGCTCTGCCCGGTCATGGTGCAGGGCTTTGAGGCGGCACCGCAGATCGCGGCAGCCATCCGGACGCTGGACCGCAGCGGCAAGGCAGATGTGATCATCGTGGCCCGCGGCGGCGGAAGCCGGGAAGACCTGTGGGTGTTCAACGCAGAGGTGATCGCTCGGGCTGCATTTGCCTGCAAAACGCCGCTGATCAGTGCGATCGGGCACGAGATCGACTATACGATCCTGGACTTTGTGGCAGACCAGAGAGCACCCACGCCCTCGGCGGCGGCAGAGCTTGCCGTGCCGGACCGGGAAGAGCAAAAAGATATTTTGCAAAATTTACAACAAAATATTTATAAAAATATGCAAAAACGGCTTGAGTTGTGCTATAATGAACTGGAGCAATACAACTTAGCGTTGGAACGAAAGCCTGCGCAGCACATCTGGAAGAGGGATTTTGACCAGCTGGAACAGGCCGGGCAGGCCCTCGCCGCCCAGATGCAGCGCCGGATGCAGGATGTAAATATGCAGCTGCAGCATGCGGCGGCCCTGACAGAGTCCCTGAGCCCTTACCGGGTGCTTTCCCGTGGGTATGCCATGGTCACCACGGGCCGGGGACAGATCCTCCCGGCAGATCAGCTGCAGCCGGACGAGACCATCTATATTCGCAGTGCTTCCCACCGGGCCAGATGCCGGGTGGAAGCCGTGGAGGACATTGATGAAAACACCCAAAAGCTATGAAGAAGGCATGGAGCGCCTGAACGCCATCCTGGCAAAGATGCAGGATGAGCAGACGACCCTTGCGGAGTCGGTCAAGCTGTATGCGGAGGCGGCGTCCCTGATGGAATACTGCCACGCTGCGCTGGAAAAGACAGCGCTTCAGATCGAGGAGATCGACGCAAAGATCGCGCAGACCATGCAGGAGCAGCGGGAGGAAAACTGATGGACTATAAAACACAGTATCAGGCTTATCTTACGCAGGCATCTGCCGCACTGGAAAATGCCTGTGCACAGTTCCTGCCGGAGACATCTGAGGTGTGCCGCGCAGCGCGGTACAGCCTGCTGGGCGGCGGAAAGCGCATCCGGGCAGTGCTGGTGCTCAGCGTATGCGATATGCTGGGCGGGGATCTGCAGGCAGCGGCAGCGTTCAGCGCTGCGGTGGAAATGCTGCACTGCTATTCGCTGATCCACGATGACCTGCCCTGCATGGATAACGATGACCTGCGGCGCGGCCGCCCCTCCTGCCACAAGGCATTCGGGGAAGCGACCGCCATGCTGGCAGGGGATGTGCTTTTGACCGAGGCCTTTGAGGCAATCGCCAATGCACCGGCCAGCCCGCAGGCCTGCGTACAGGCTGCAAAGGCGCTGGGCCTTGGTGCCGGCAGCCGCGGCATGGTGTACGGGCAGGAGCTGGATCTGAAATATGAGGCACTGGCTGCCACCGAAGAGCAGCTGCGCCTGATCCATCGCAACAAGACCGGCGCGCTGATCAGTGCGGCCGTCCGGATGGGCGCTGCCGCCGCAGGTGCCGATGCCGACCAGTGCCGTGCGCTGGAGGCCTATGCCTATGGCATCGGGCTGGTGTTCCAGATCGTGGACGATGTGCTGGATGTGACCAGTACGCCGGAGCAGCTGGGCAAGCCCATTGGCAGCGACAGCGAGAACGGCAAGACGACATTTGAGACCCTGTATGGCGTGGACGGTGCCATGGAGCTTGCACGGCGCGTGAACGATGAAACCTGCAGCGCACTGCGCAGCACATTCGGTGATAAAGCGGCCTTTCTGGAGCAGCTTGCACAGCAGCTCCTGACACGCAAAAATTAAAACGGATCTGTGTCCGGGAAAGAAAAAGGAAACACTATGCAGTTCATTCATGATATTCTTTCATTCAACCGCATTCTCACGGTTTCACTTCTGGCATGGTTCGTGGCACAGGTGCTTAAGACCATCATCAACTTTATCCTGCTGGGCAAGCTCCAGCTGGAACGGATGTGGGGCGACGGCGGCATGCCCAGCGCCCACAGCGCCACCGTCTGCGCCATGGCCATTGCCACAGCGCGGTGCGAGGGCGTCAACTCGGCCATCTTTGCGGTGGCCTGCGTGGTGGCCATCATCACCATGCACGATGCCATGGGTGTGCGGCATGAGACCGGCGAACAGGCAAAGGTGTTGAACCAGATGATCGAGCATTGGATCGATGTCAGCGAAAAGAACGCACCGCTCCTGCAGAGCATCCATCTGAAAGAGATGGTCGGCCATACGCCGCTGCAGGTGGTTGCTGGTTTTCTGGTCGGCCTTGCGGTCGGCCTGCTGTACCCGCTGGGCCTGTGACGAGCGCCCGGGGCGGGGAAACATTGCATTGAAGGACGTGTGATCTATCTATGGAATCGTTGCTGCTGGACAACATTGACAAACCCAGCGATCTGAAAAAACTGGATCAGGAACAGGTGATACAGCTTTGTGTGGAGATCCGCCGTTTTCTGCTACAGAACATCTCCCGCACAGGTGGACATCTGGCCTCCAACCTCGGCGCTGTGGAGCTGACGGTGGCACTGCACCGGGTGCTGGAAACGCCGAAGGATAAGATCGTTTTTGATGTGGGCCACCAGTGCTATACCCACAAGCTGCTCACCGGCCGGCGCGATGGCTTTGCAAAGCTCCGCCAGTTGGATGGTATTTCCGGCTTCCCGAACCCGAATGAGAGCGAGCACGATGCGTTCATTGCCGGGCACGGCAACACGGCGCTTTCCCTTGCCATCGGTATGGCGTGGGCCAAAAAACTCCGGAAGGAACCGGGCTGGGTGGTCGCCGTCATTGGCGACGGTGCGTTCACGGGCGGCATGGTCTACGAGGGTATGAACAACATCGGGACGCTGGATAACCTTCTGGTAATCCTGAACGACAATAAGATGTCCATCTCCCACAATGTGGGCGCGCTGGCGCGGTATCTGACCCATCTGCGCACCACGACTGCATACTTTGACGCCAAGGATAATGTGCGCAGCTTCCTTGACAGTGTCCCGGTGGTAGGTACGCCGCTGAAAAATGCCCTCACGGAGGGCAAGACCCTGATCCGGCGGGCGATGTACCACTCGACCATCTTCGAGGATATGGGCTTCCAGTACATCGGGCCGATGGACGGCCACAACGAAGAAGAACTGGAACGGGCACTGCGCACCATCAGCCAGCGGCCCGGCCCACATTTCCTGCATGTCGTGACCAAAAAGGGCAAGGGATATCAGCCCGCCGAGATGAATCCGGGCAACTACCATGGTGTGTCTGCCTTTGATCCGGACGGGATGCCCGACCCGGAGGTGGCTCCCAAGGAGTCCTTCTCGACGACCTTCGGGCAGGCGCTTGCGCGGGAAGCTGCTGAGAACGACCGCGTCTGTGCCATCACGGCGGCCATGAAGTACGGCACTGGCCTACAGTTCATTTCTCACAGCGTACCGGAGCGGTTCTTCGATGTGGGCATGGCTGAGCAGCACGCAGTGACCTTTGCGGCGGGTCTTGCCAGCCAGGGGATGCTGCCGGTGGTGTGCATTTACTCCACCTTCCTGCAGCGCTCCTATGACCAGATCCTGCATGATGTGAATCTGCTGCAGGAAAATGTCGTGTTTGCCATCGACCGTGCGGGCTTTGTCCCGGCGGACGGCGAGACCCATCAGGGTATCTACGACCCGGCTTTCCTGAGCCAGGTCAGCATGCCGCTCTATGCACCCTCCAATTATGCAGAGCTGACCTACTGGCTGCATGAGCTGCTGAAGGATAGCGTCAAAGGCCCCCGCGCTATCCGCTACCCGCGCGGGGGAGAAAATGCCCGTCTGGCACAGTACGGCTGCAGCGGGCAGGACTATGATTTCCTGCGCAAAACAGAGGGCGCACAGGTGGTTCTGATCAGCTATGCGGACGAAATGAATGAGATCCTGGACGCCTGCCAGAAATTGACGGAACAGCGTATCAATTGCGATACACTCAAACTTGTAAAGTTGTTCCCCTTTACAGAAAAACTTGTCGATGCTGTGAGAGATTATAAAATCGTCCTGTTTGCCGAAGAGTGCATGGAATGGGGCAGCATCGGGGAGCATCTGGCGTACAGCCTGCAGCAGGCAGGCTGGAGAGGCACCTTCCTGCATTGTGCGGTGCACACGGCAAACCTGCCCCACGCCACCGTCCCGCAGATCAAACAGGCCGCCGGGCTGGATGCCGACACCCTTGCACAGCAGGTGCAGCAGGTCTGGATGAAAGGAGAAAATTTATCGTGAAAATTCGATTGGATCAATATCTGGTTCAGCATGGGCTGATCCAGAGCCGTGAGCGCGCCAAGGCCATGATCATGTCCGGTGTGGTGTTCGTCAACGAACAGAAGGTGGACAAGGCCGGTGAGATGATCAAGGAAGATGCCAAGGTGGAGGTGCGCGGCCACGACATCGGCTATGTCAGCCGCGGCGGCCTCAAGCTGGAAAAGGCCATGCAGTGCTTCCCGCTGACGCCCAAGGGCAAGGTGTGCATGGATATCGGCGCATCGACCGGCGGCTTTACCGACTGCATGCTGCAGAACGGCGCTGTCAAGGTCTATGCAGTGGATGTGGGCTATGGCCAGTTGGCCTGGAAGCTGCGCACCGATGAGCGTGTGATCAACATGGAGCGTACCAATATCCGCAACGTCACGCCGGAGGATCTGGCGGAACCCATCGAGTTCTTCAGCGTGGATGTTTCCTTTATCTCGCTGCATCACATTTTCCCGGTGGCGCAGGCCATCACTACACCGGACGCTATGGGCGTGTGCCTTGTCAAGCCGCAGTTTGAGGCCGGGCGCGAGAAGGTGGGCAAGAACGGTGTGGTGCGGGACCCCGCCACCCACCACGAGGTGCTGCACAACGCCATGGGCTATGCGGCGGCCAACGGTTTTGCCGTGCGCGGGCTGGATTTCAGCCCGGTGAAAGGCCCGGAAGGCAACATTGAATATCTGATGTTCGTGCAGAAGAGCGAACAGCCCTGCGTGCTGGACGATGCAGCGGCCGAACAGGTCGTGGCGGCAAGCCACTCCACGCTGGATCGCTGAGCGGGGAATATTTCAGAACAGGAGGCTTCGGCATGACGGTTTATATTTCTCCGAACCCCGGAAAGATCTCGGCCAGCGAGGTGGCGCTGCGCGCTGCGCAGATCCTGCAGAACCACGGTGCCGCCGTATTGATGTGTGAGGATCTGCGCGACACCTGCAGTGCGGCGGGCGTCGTGTATCTGCCGCTGGAACAGTGTCTGGATCGCACGGATGTGATCCTGACCATCGGCGGCGACGGCACGATTCTGCACGAGGCAAATCTCTCGCTCAAGCATGCAAAGCCGATTCTGGGCATCAACCTGGGCCGCTGCGGCTTTCTGGCTACCTGTGAGGTCAGCGAGATGGAGAGCAAGCTGCCTGCCGTGGCACGGGGCGAATTCCAGCTGGACAACCGGATGCTGCTCTATGCCCATGTGCTGGGGCACGATGGCTGGGAAGGCCACGCCCTGAACGACGTGGTCGTGACGAAGGGCCGCCTTCAACAGGCCATTGATTTCAGCATTTACTGCGATGATATCCTTGTGGAGCATTACCGGGGCGATGGCGTGATCGTTGCCACGCCCACCGGCTCCACGGCTTATTCACTGGCGGCGGGCGGCCCGATCCTGGATTCGCAGACCAAGGGCGTGGTCGTTACGCCCATCTGCCCCCACAGCCTCGCCAGCCCGGCCATGGTGTTCGCGCAGGAGCGCAAACTGAACATCTGTGTCGGTCAGGTGGCGGATGACGAGGTGTTCATCAGCTGCGATGGCGCGGCAGGTTTTCCGCTCAAGGCGGGCGCAACGGCGGAGGTTCGGCTTTCGGATCAGATCGTGCAGCTGATCACCTTCAGCAAGGCCGATCAGTTCCAGGCCATCGACCAGAAATTGCGCAGCAGACGATAAAAGGAGAAACGACAGCTATGGCACATGTCCGCAAAGAAGAAGCAAAAAGCAAGGGAGACCGTCTGCAGACCATCCTCCGCCTTGTGCAGGAGCATCCGATCAGTCGGCAGGAAGTGCTGCTGGACTATCTGCGCAAGGAGGGCTTTGAGGTGACCCAGGCCACGATCTCCCGGGATATCCGGGAGCTGTGCCTGGTCAAGGCCGCCACGGCGGAGGGCTACCGCTATGTTTCCAGCCGGAACGAGAGCTTCAACCCCAAAACACAGGGCCGCTTTGAAACGATCTTCCATGAGTCGGTGCTGGGGGTGGATTGTGCCGGCCATACCGTGGTGGTGAAGTGCTATTCCGGCATGGCCAATGCAGCCTGTGAAGTATTTGACGCACTGCAGTGGAAAAATGTGGTGGGCACCCTTTCCGGCGATGATACGTTTTTGATCATTGCCCGTTCGGAGCGGGACGCCAAGACCATCAGTACGGAGCTGACCCGGCACATCGGGTAAAACGAATGCGGGAGAGACGATTACCATGTTAAGCAGCCTGCAAATTGAAAATGTTGCGGTCATCCAGAAAGCAGAGGTCCATTTTCAGCCGGGGCTGAACGTCCTCACCGGCGAGACCGGTGCGGGCAAGTCCATTCTGATCGACTCGATCAATGCGATCCTCGGCAGCCGGACTTCCAAGGATCTGGTGCGCACGGGGGCGCCCAAGGCAGTGATTCGTGCCTCCTTTGAACAGATTCCGGCTGCGGTGCTGGATCGGCTGGAAGCTGCCGGTTATGAGCGCTCGGAAGAGCTGCTGTTGAGCCGTGAGATCACTGCGGAAGGGAAGAGCAGCTGCCGCATCAACGGGATGCCTACCACGGCGGCCGTGTTGCGGGATCTGTGCGGGGGCCTGATCAACATCAACGGCCAGCACGACTCGGTGGGACTGCTGAACCCGGCGCATCATCTGGGCATTCTGGACGATTATGCGCAGAACGGCAAGGTCTATCAGGAGTATTATGCCCTGTACCGGAGCCTCGTCAAGGTCAAAAAAGAACTGGACGCCATGATCACCGATGAGGCAGAAAAACAGCGCCGCATCGACCTGTTGAGCTATCAGGTGCAGGAGATCGAGAACGCCGGCCTCACCGCCGGGGAGGAGCAGACCCTGGAAAGCCGCCGCAAGGTGCTGACCAATGCCTCCACCATCCGGGACCGGGTGGCAAAGGCCTATGCGCTGCTGTCCGGAGATGATGAAACGCCCGGCGCGGTGGATCTGCTGGGAGAGGCCTCCAATGCCATGGACACGGCTGCCCAGCTGGACGAATCGCTTTCCGGCGTGTCCGGCACGCTGATGGATCTGTACTATTCGGCCAAGGATGCGGCTGCAGATCTGATTGACCGGCTGGATGCCTATGAGACGAATGACGCAGAACTGGATGAAATCGAGCAGCGGCTGGATCTTCTCTATAAGCTCAAGCGCAAATACGGCGATACCGTGGAGGATATCATTGCCTTCGGGCAGAAGGCGCGGGAGGAGCTGGAACAGATCCAGTTCTCAGAGCAGCGGCACGACCAATTGCAGGCGGAAAAGCTGCGCCTGTATGGCCTTGCCCGCGAAAAAGCCGAGGCTCTGACCCAGACCCGCCTGAAAGCCTTTGAGGAATTGAACGCGCGTATTTCCGATACGCTGCAGTTCCTGAACATGCCGGGCGTGCGCATGACACTGCAGCACACCCGCGGGCCGCTGGCGAGCCACGGGCAGGACAGCGTGGAATTCTACATCTCCACAAACCCCGGCGAGGCACCGAAGCCGCTGGCCCGCATCGCCTCCGGCGGTGAGCTGAGCCGAATCACCCTTGCCATCAAGAATGCGATGGCAGACCGGGATGCGGTACCTACAGTGATCTATGACGAGATCGACAGCGGCGTTTCCGGCAAGGCTGCCGGGCGGATCGGCGAGGTACTGCGGCAGAGCGCCCAGGGGCATCAGATCCTGTGCATCACCCACACGGCGCAGATCGCGGCGCTGGCCGACTGCCACCTGCTGATCCAGAAAAATGTGTCGAACGATCGTACCTATACCGAGATCCATCCGCTGGATACGGAGGGCCGCGTGGAAGCGCTGGCCCGGCTGATCTCCGGTGACCATGTAACGGAACTCTCCCGGGCCAATGCGCGGGAGATGCTGGGCATCGGCGGCCGATAAAAGCGGCGGTTTTTCCGGCAGGCCGAGGCTTGACAAGCCTGTGTTTGTGTGATAAAGTAAACCTTGTTAATGGCGATGAAGGGAACAAGTACTCTGAATCGTTCTGCCCAGAGAAACCCCGGTCGGTGCAAGGGGCCGCAGAGCATCAGACGAACTACCTCCCGGAGCTGCAGGCTGAATGCTGAGCTAGTAGGCTGTGCCGCGTGCGAGCGTTACAAACGCAGGAGTGTCACGCTACTCTGGGGTGTGCACTCGTGAGGTCGTTTCCGTGAGGGAGCGGCAAACAGAGGTGGTACCGCGAAGATTTCTCGCCCTCTGCCAAATTCAGGTTTGGCAGAGGGCGTTTTTTGTTTCCTCTGCCCCATCCAACAGGAGGATTTTTTATGACTTTGTACGAAGAACTCCAGGCCCGCGGCCTGGTGGCACAGATCACCGACGAAGAGATCATTGACCTGATCAACAACGGCAAGGCTACCTTTTATATCGGCTTTGACTGCACCGCCGACAGCCTGACCGCAGGCCACTTCATGGCCCTGACCCTGATGAAGCGCCTGCAAATGGCAGGCAACAAGCCCATCGCCCTGATCGGCGGCGGCACCACCATGATCGGCGACCCCTCCGGCCGCACCGATATGCGCAAGATGCTGACCAA
>CABQHF010000045.1 GCA_902463905.1 uncultured Faecalibacterium sp.
ACACACCGGGCCCCGGGCCTCAACAGCTTCGTACAGTTTGTCCATGTTCGTCATTCGGGTGTCCTCCTGTAAGTCGTATTTATAGAAAATGAATTGTAGCTATAACAGCGGCAAGCCTGCTGCCCGTGAGCATTAGGCCTCTGCCTGATAGGTCAACTCCCCGGCCTTGATGGTGGCGCACACCTTGCCATAAAGCTCAGCGCCATCGAAGGGGGTGTTGTGCGATTTGGAGTGGAGCTTGTTTTTATCCACAGTATAGGGGGTGTCCAGGTCCACCAGCACGAAGTCGGCGTCGTAGCCCGGTTCCAGCTGGCCCTTGGCCAGGCCCAGGATCTCCGCCGGGCGGGTGCTCATCAGCTGCACCAGCACCTCCAGCGGCAGACCCTCCTGCTTGCAGAGTTTGGTGTAGCAGACGCCGAAGGCCGTCTCGCTGCCTACCATACCGGCCATGCCTTTGAGTTTGTCCTCTTCGGAGTGGGGCGCGTGGTCGGTGGCGATGGCGTCCACGATGCCGCTGCGGATGCCGTCCACCAGCGCCTGCACGTCATCGGCGGTGCGGATGGGCGGATTGACCCGGTAATCACAGCTGTCATTGGTGAACCACAGGTGGTGCGGGGTCACCTCGCAGGTCACCGGTGCTCCCCGGAGCTTTGCCATCTGGATGGCATCCAGTGCGCCGCGGGTGGACACATGGCACATGTGCAGGCGGGTCTGGTAGTATTCGCTCAGCCAGCAGTTGCGCACCGTCTCGATGTCCTCGGCCAGGCGGTAGTCCCAGGGGCTGATCTCCATGTCCTCGGCGTGGCTCATCACGGTGATGTCCTTCTGGGTGCAGATGGCAAAGGCCTTGGCCATAGTGGCGTTGTCCTGCACGCCGTGGCCGTCCTCGGTGATGAACTTCACGCTGGCAGGTAGGGTCTTGAGGTGGTCGATGCTCACACCGTCAAAGTTCTCGGTGATGGAAACGGTCTGGTTCACATCGCACAGCCCCACCTCAGCGGCCTTCCGCTCCACCTGCATAGCCTGCGCCGCAGAGGAACAGACGGGCTTGGTGTTGGGCATCAGGTTGACGAAGGTGTAACCGCCGGCGGCAGCGGCACGGCTGCCGGTCTCAATGTCCTCCTTGTACTCAAAACCCGGTGTGCGCCAGTGGCAGTGCAGGTCCACAAAGGCGGGCAGCACGGTCAGGCCACCGGCATCCACCACCGTCTCGTTCTCTCCGGCCAGTGCTTCCAGCTCCTGACCCACGGCGGCGATCTTACCGTCCTTCACATAGATCTCCAGCGGTCGTCCCTCGGTGTTCACAGCGTTTACAAGCAGCATCGCGGTCTCCTCTCCTGTCTGGCACGGTCTGCGGCAAGAGGCCGCAAACGGGCAAAAAAAAACTTTTCCCCGCAAAGGGAAAAGCTCACTTCACAAAAAAAGGAAACAACGAACCCACGGCAAAACCGGACGCGGACTGCTTTTTCAGTTTCCGGCGCATCACGTTGCACTCCATGGCGTTGTCTCCTTTTTGATATCTGCAATTTCTTCATAATATTTTAGCATAGAAACGCAAAATGTGTCAATGCCTGCGGCCGGGTTTGTTTGTGAAAAGGTTTGCCGCTTCTCTCTGCATTTTTTAGCTACTCTACCCAAAAGACGGTTTTTGTGCCCAGCGGGCGGGTTAGCGGCAACAATTCCTAGCATATCACTGTACATTCCAGCCCGGCTGTGCTATTATAATAGGAACGACGTGAACGCAGGAAAGAGAGGGCTCCTCATGGGTTTGTTGGAAGATGCACGGAACATCCAGCGCAAGGACCCCGCCGCACGCAGCGTGCTGGAGGTCATTCTGCTGTATCCCGGTTTTCATATTCTGGTCTATCACCGCATTGCGCACTGGCTGTACCAGCACAAGCGGTTCTTTCTGGCCCGGTGGGTCAGCCAGCACGGACGCCGCCGCACCGGCATCGAGATCCACCCCGGTGCCACCATCGGCAGGTGCCTGTTCATCGACCACGGCATGGGCATCGTGTTCGGCGAGACCTGCGAGATCGGCGATAACTGCACCATCTACCACGGCGTGACGCTGGGCGGCACCGGCAAGGACACCGGCAAGCGCCACCCCACCCTGGGCAACAATGTGCTGATCGGTGCCGGCACCAAGGTGCTTGGCCCGGTGTACATCGGCGACAACTCCCGCATCGGCGCAGGCAGTGTGGTGCTGCGCAACCTGCCCGCCAACTGTACGGCTGTGGGCGTGCCCGCCGAGGTGGTGCGCATCAACAACAAGGCCGTGAACCCCGCCGATGACCTGGATCAGCAGGATCTGCCGGATGTGGTGGCACAGCGCATCCGCGACCTCGACCGCCGCATCGGTGTGCTGGAAAAAGCCGCGCAGGGCGACACGCCGCCCTCTGCCAGCCAGATCGCTGCCCGCCAGAAACCGTAAACGGTTCTTTATCCGCATACAAAAAGCACCCGCATCCGGCCGGTCAGGCCCTTTGCGGGTGCTTTGCTGTTTTTACAGGGATCAGTCCTCGTAGCCCAAGGTGGCCGCCATTACGGCCTTGATGGTGTGCATGCGGTTCTCGGCCTCGTCGAACACGATGCTCTGGGGGCCTTCAAACACCTCGTCGGTCACCTCCATGGCGTCGCGGTCGAAGCGCTCGCCCATTTCCTTGCCCACGGTGGTCTTGTGGTCGTGGTAGGCGGGCAGGCAGTGCATAAACACGGCGTGGGGGCCGGCGATCTCCATCAGCTGCTGGTTGATCTGGTAGGGAGCCAGGTCGTGGATGCGCTCGGCCCACACCTCCACAGGCTCGCCCATGGACACCCAGACGTCGGTGTACAGCACATCGGCCCCCTTGGCGGCCTTGGCGGGGTCCTCCTCAAAGGAGATGGCGGCACCGGTCTCGGCGGCGATCTTCCGGCACTCTTCCACCAGTGCGGCGTCCGGCTGATACTTCTTGGGTGCGCAGGCGGTGAAGTGCAGGCCCATCTTGGCGCAGCCCACCATCAGGCTGTTGCCCATGTTGTAACGGGCGTCACCGAAGTAGACGAAGTGGATGCCCTTCAGCTTGCCGAAGTGCTCCCGGATGGTGAGGAAGTCGGCCAGGATCTGGGTGGGGTGGAACTCGTTGGTCAGGCCGTTCCACACCGGCACACCGGCGTAGCGGGCCAGATCTTCCACGATCTGCTGGCCGTAGCCGCGGTACTCGATGCCGTCGAACATGCGGCCCAGCACCCGGGCGGTGTCGGCAATGGATTCCTTCTTGCCGATCTGGCTGCCCGACGGATCCAGATAGGTCACCTGCATGCCCAGGTCGTGGGCGGCAACCTCAAAGCTGCAGCGGGTGCGGGTGGAGGTCTTTTCAAAGATCAGGGCAATGTTCTTGCCGTGGAGCTTGTCGTGGGCGATGCCGGCCTTCTTTTTGGCCTTGAGGTCTGCGGCCAGGTCGAGCAGCTGCCCGATCTCGTCAGGGGTGTAATCCAGGAGCTTCAGAAAGCTGCGATTTTTCAGGCTCATTGTATATTTCCCTCTCTATGCAAATATTTATGAATATTTATGCGAACTATGATCCTATTATAGTACGTTGCCCCGGCAAGGTCAAGAGGGCAAGGGCGTTACAGTTCCAGCTCGGCTTTGCGGCCGCTGGGGGTGTAGGGGGTCAGCTTCACGCCCGCCTTCTGGAACATGAACCGCGCCGCGATGCTGGAATCGCTGTCGTGGTACTTGTCGCCGTAATACACCACCTCGGCAATGCCGGACTGGATGATGGCCTTGGTGCACTCGTTGCAGGGGAAGAGGGTCACATACACCCGCGCGCCTTTCAGGTTGTTGTGGGCGCTGTTGAGGATGGCGTTCAGTTCCGCGTGGCAGACATACATATACTTGGTGTGCAGCGGCTCGCCCTCCCGCTCCCAGGGCATCTCGTCATCGCTGCAGCCCATGGGCATACCATTATAGCCCAGCGAGAGGATCTTGTTCTCCGGGCTGACGATGCACGCGCCCACCTGGCTGTTGGGGTCCTTGGAGCGCATGGCCGTGAGCAGCGCAATGCCCATGAAATATTCGTCCCAGTTGATGTAATCGCTGCGTTTCATACAATAGCGCTCCTTCTTATTCTGAATGATATTCTTTCCCGCTTATTATAGCGTATCGCTGCAGCGTTTACAAGAAAAGCAGACCCGCAATGTCAATTTGCACAAAACAAGGCCGTGAAGTTTGGCGGCGGATTCGCCCGAAATTTCAAACGGAATATTTAAAAATCATTTGGAGTGTGGTATTATCTTTGTAAAATATGCCACAAAAGCGGAGAGAATGCTCCGTGCGGCGGAAATGAGGGAAAAACCGATATGAAATACGCAAGCAACAACATCCGCAATATCCTGATTGCCGGTCATGCCGGCAGCGGCAAGACCACGCTCACCGAGGCGCTGGTCTATTTTTCGGGCGCTGCCGAGCGTATGGGCCGGGTCGAGGACGGCACCACGATTTCGGACTTTGACCCCGAGGAAGCAAAGCGCAAGGCCAGCCTGTCGGCATCCGTGGTGCCGGTGGAGTACGAGGGCATCAAGTACAACCTGATCGACGCCCCGGGCCTGTTCGACTTCGAGGCCGGTGAATACGAGGGCATCCGCGCCGCCGAGAGCGTGCTGGTGGTGGTGTCCGGCCGCAGCGGCGTCACCGTGGGTGCCGAAAAAGCCTTCCAGTTGGCCCGCAAGAACCACAAGGCCACCATGGTCTTTGTTTCCAAGTGCGACCTGGAGAACGCCAACTACTTCAAGATCCTGGAGGACATGAAGATCAAGTTCGGCTCCACCGTCTGCCCCTGCGTGGTGCCCGCCAAGCTGGACGACGGCACCCCTGTGTACATCAACCTGTTCAGCCAGAAGGCCTTCAAGTACGAGAGCGGCAAGCAGATCCAGGTGGACCTGCCCGACATCGGCCACCGCTTCCAGGGCCTGATCGAGGCCATGAGCGAGGCCATTGCCGAGACCGACGATGAGCTGATGGAAAAGTTCTTCGGCGGTGAGCCCTTCACCACCGAGGAGATCGTGGAAGGCATGCGCAAGGGCGTCAAGGACGGCCTGATCACCCCCGTGTTCTGCGGCAGCGCCGTGAACCAGCAGGCACTGGATATGCTGCTGTTCAACATGCACAAGCTGCTGCCCAGCCCGGAGCACGACGGTGCTACTCTGGCCGAGGACGCCAACGGCGAGCCTGTGGAGCTCCACTGCACCGAGGCAGAGCCCACCGCCGCCTATGTGTTCAAGACCGTGGCCGACCCGTTCGTGGGCAAACTGAGCTACCTGCGTGTGGTCAGCGGCAAGGTGACCGCCGGTGAGCCGCTGGTCAACGCCCGCACCGGCGAGCCGGAAAAGATCGGCAAGCCCCTCACCGTCATCGGCAAGAAGCAGGTGGACGCCGACGGCATCGGTGCCGGTGACATCGGTGCAGTGGCCAAGCTGGTGACCGCCCGCACCGGCGACACCCTGTGCGACGCTTCCCGCGTGGTGAAGCTGCCCGCCCCCGTGTTCCCGCAGCCCAGCCTGTTCATGGCCGTCACCGTGGCCAAGAAGGGCGACGAGGGCAAGATCAGCAGCGCGCTGGCCCGCCTGATGGAAGAGGACCCCACCCTGAGCTACCAGAACAACGCCGAGACCCATCAGCAGGTGATCGGCGGCCTGGGCGAGCAGCACCTGGACGTGGTCAAGGCCAAGCTGAAGAACAAGTTCGGCGTGGAGATCGGCCTGGAAGCTCCCCGCATCGCCTATCGTGAATCCATCCGCAAGGCCTGCCAGAAACAGGGCCGCCACAAGAAGCAGACCGGCGGCCACGGCCAGTTCGGTGACGTCATCATCAACTTTGAGCCCTGCGACAGCGAGCAGGTGGTGTTTGAGGAAAAGGTGTTCGGCGGCAGCGTGCCCAAGAACTTCTTCCCCGCCGTGGAAAAGGGCGTGCGCCTGGCAGCTGAAAAGGGCGTGCTGGCCGGTTACCCCGTGGTGGGCCTGAAGGCCACCCTGCTGGACGGCAGCTACCACCCCGTGGACAGCTCCGAGATGGCCTTTATCATGGCCGCCAAGCTGGCCTACAAGGCCGCCATGCCGGAGGCCGGGCCGGTCATTCTGGAGCCCATCCACACCCTGAAGGCCCATGTCCCCAACGACAACACCGGTGACATCATGGGCGATGTGACCAAGCGCCGCGGCCGCGTGCTGGGCATGGAGCCCGACGAGGACGGCCTGCAGACCATCATCGCCGAAGTGCCGCTGGCAGAGCTTGCCAACTTTACCACCTTCATCCGGCAGACCACCCAGGGCCGCGGCTGGTTCACCACCGAGTTTGCCCGCTACGAGATCCTGCCCGAAATGCTGGTGCCCGCCGTGGTGGAGCAGGCCAAGAAGCTGGGCAACCTGGACGAGAGCGCCGACGACTAAACCGCTCCCGCCTGCCGGATGGCAGCATCCTTTCTGAGACATTTCCGATAAGCCCCGTTGACACCTTTCCCTCTGTCGGCGGGGCTTTTTGCTGTGTGCAACTCTCTGAGAGAGGCGAGTTATCTTGCACACAAACCACTTTTTTAACCATACATCGTTCAAAAAGTCTCTGTGCAAATAAGGGCCAGAGTGCAAAGTTTGCACACAGACGAAAAGCAACGATATATAATGATATATTTGTCTCTGTGCAAGCCATTCTACTATAGTAGAGCCGGTCTGCCGCCGGGTGCTGTGCCGGGCATCCGGGCAAAGGGCCGCCCCGGCCGGCAATGCGCCCCGGAAAAAAGCCCGATATACCGTGCCCGGCTGCGGCTTTTCCGGTTGACAAAGCACCTGCCTGCTATTATAATAATGTAGTCAAAATGGCATCATTGCGCGGCTTTGCACCTGCGCGAATCAAGTATAGACAAGGAGAGATTCCCAAATGGCACAAGAGATCAAAATGTCCGCTGCCGGCCTGAAGGCCATGCAGGAGGAACTGGAGTACCTCAAGACCGTGCGCCGCAAGGAGCTGGCCGAGGAGATCAAGGAAGCCCGCAGCCACGGCGACCTGTCGGAAAACAGCGAGTACGACGAGGCCAAGAACACCCAGGGTCTGGTGGAGAACCGCATCACCGAGCTGGAGCAGATGATCAAGAACGCTGTCGTCATTGATGAGAGCGAGCTGAGTGTGGACAGCGTGTCTGTGGGCACCCATGTGGTCATCCGGATGACCGGTGAGGACGAGACCGAGGAATACGATATCGTGGGCCGCACCGAGGCCGACCCCCTGAACGGCAAGATCAGCGACGAGAGCCCCGTGGGCCACGCGCTGCTGGGCCGCGCTGTGGGCGCCAAGACCGAAGTGCTGCTGCCCACCGGCCACACCGTGGAGTACACCGTGCTGGCCATTACCCACGCACGCAGCTGATAGGAGAAACCATGGAAGAGCAAAAGAAGAACCCCGCACAGGGCCTGTCCGAGAGCGAGCAGGTGCAGGTGCGCCGCCAGAAGCTGGCAGACCTGCAGGCCGCCGGCCACGACCCCTTTACCCTGACCAAGTACCCGCAGGACGCCTACTCGGCCGACCTGAAGGAAGAATTCAAGGACCTGCCCAACGAGACCGACAGCGGCAAGCACGTTGCTCTGGCCGGCCGCATGATGTCCAAGCGCGTGATGGGCAAGGCCAGCTTTGCCCACCTGCGCGACGACAAGGGCGACATCCAGCTGTATGTCCGCCGCGACGAGCTGGGCGATGAGCCCTACGCCGCCTTCAAGAAGCTGGACGTGGGCGATATCATCGGCGTCAAGGGCGAGGTGTTCCGCACCAAGACCGGCGAGCTGAGCGTGCGCGCCACCGAGCTGACCCTGCTGGCCAAGAGCCTGCGTCCCCTGCCCGAGAAGTTCCACGGCCTGACCGATACCGAGACCCGCTACCGCCAGCGCTATGTGGACCTGATCGCCAACCCCGAGGTCAAGGACACCTTCGTCAAGCGCAGCCAGATCCTGAAAGAGATCCGCGCTTATCTGGACGAGAAGGGCTTCCTCGAAGTGGACACCCCCATCCTGACTCCGTTTGAGATCGGTGCCTCGGCCCGTCCCTTCTACACCCACCACAACACCCTGAACATGGACATGGTGCTGCGCATCGAGACCGAGCTGTACCTCAAGCGCCTGATCGTGGGCGGCATGGACCGCGTGTACGAGGTGGGCCGCATCTTCCGCAACGAGGGCATGGACCCCAAGCACAACCCGGAGTTCACCACCATCGAGCTGTACCAGGCCTTTACCGATTTCCACGGCATGATGGACCTGGTGGAAGAGCTGTACAAGCGTCTGGCTCAGAAGATCTGCGGCAGCATGGTCATCCCCTATCAGGGCAAGCAGATCGACATGGGCCACTGGGAGCGCCTGACCATGATCGAGGCCGTGAAGAAGTATTCCGGCGTGGACTTCAACGACTGGCAGACCGACGAGGACGCCATTGCCGCCGCCAAGGCGCACCATGTGGAGCTGCCGGAGGTGCCCACCAAGGGTGCCATTCTGGCCGAGTTCTTCGACGCCTTCGTCGAGGACAAGCTGATCCAGCCCACCTTCATCTACGACTACCCGGTGGAGATCAGCCCCCTGGCCAAGCGCAAGCCGGACGACCCCGCCTTCACCGAGCGCTTTGAGTATTTCATCGACTGCACCGAGTACGGCAACGCCTTCAGCGAGCTGAA
Source organism: uncultured Faecalibacterium sp. (assembly GCA_902463905.1). Classification (GTDB taxonomy): domain Bacteria; phylum Bacillota; class Clostridia; order Oscillospirales; family Ruminococcaceae; genus Faecalibacterium. The sequence continues at coordinate 8,688 of CABQHF010000045.1, forward strand.
CGACCCCATCGACCAGAAGGGCCGCTTCGAGCGTCAGGTGGCCGAGCGCAAGGCCATCGAGCCCGACTGCAAGGCCCAGGTGGACTACGACTACGTCAACGCTCTGGAGTACGGCCTGCCCCCCACGGGCGGCCTGGGCTTCGGCGTGGACCGTCTGGTCATGCTGCTGACCGACAGCGCCTCCATCCGCGACGTGCTGCTGTTCCCCACGATGAAACCGATTGAGCAGTAAAATGCAAAATTAAAACGCAGATACGACAAGTTTTTGAACAGAATTCAAGCGGCATCTGCGGTACTACACCACAACTACACCAATTTTGGGACGTTTTCCCGAAAAGGAGCCTTACAAAGCGGAGTGGTGTAACAAGTGAATAGGCGGATTGGTGTAGTAGGTACGCTGAATCCGTAAAGACGAAGAAGGCAGATACACAGTGTTTACAGTGTATCTGCCTTCTTTATATTTTAATTCGTCTCCATTGGCGATAATCGGAGATTACTTAATTCTACTTTTTAGGCCAATCGGCTTTTGAGCCAACTTGCACAATGTGCAAGCTCTTTAGGATTGGCACTTCCTAACTTCAGAGAACTTCCTTCATAAGAAAGCTCGACTGCCCAGTTAGACAGGGCACGAACAGTCGCATTATACATTACAAAAAGTTCTTTTGCAATGTCTGCGTTTTCAACTGGAAAACGTAAAATTTTCCACGTCATCATCGTATGTACCTCCTTTCTTACTTTATATTTGCAGTATATCACTGTCAATTTGAATTGTAAACAGTTCCAGCAAAACTTTGGCTCGAACGTCAAAAATCAGGCGCTAAATCATTTGTTTGCTATAAAATATGTATGGCGCTTTTTCGAATTGCCGTTAAGCACTAAGAGCCAACTTATGCTTGTTTCTCTAATGTTTTATGTTATAATGAATTTATCAAGCAAGGCAGAATATCTATAGAGAGCGAGGTACAAAATATGGATTTAGACGTCAATGCAACGTATTTACAATTTGGCAATCCTTCCGAACGTTTTTCGGTAAGTCTTTCAGTTAAGCAACTTTTATCCGTTAAAAAGCTCTCCGTACATTTTGAGAATATAAGTCTTCTCTTTATTTATGCAACTGACGGAAAGCCGGCGTTTTTATATGAAGACGCTACTAATTATTGGATTTTATTAAAATCATTGAGAAAGCCAAACAAGAATATTGGCATTATGTTACTTAAATATGCTGATTGTTCAGGTCCAGAACATGAGCTTTGGAAACAACTTGTACGAGCAGCTTCCGGTAGCTATTATGAGTATCTTCGCATGTGCGGTGGCCATAGATTAGCAGGTGCCTATCACGACATGCCATTTTCTGTACCTCAAAAAATTGACAGCATTGATTCTGTGTACAATTTTCTTGTGAGTGTGCTTCCTGAAAATATAGAAGAGACCAAACGAAAAAAAGCATTACGAGATAAAGCCGCTTTTGAAGCCGAATTGAAGCAAATGGAAGAAGCCGCAAAAGCCAAGCGACAGCAAAATGAGCAAAAGGCGAAGTCGCTTCAAATAACACTTGAGCGTCAGTATGGTCCTGTTTCTTACTTTAAGAAGAACCTTCGCAGTAGCATTGACCAGTTGAATTTTTCTGAATTGCAGGAGTTAGCCAAGGAATATGATTCTCAGACACACAAATGGTTTGGACGGATGAATCAAATTGACTCTGCAGAAGAAGCCGCGCCCTATAAACCATATATTGACGTTTATCGATTGGGTGGTGTCTTGATTTCTGACCGAATAAATCAACTGAACCGCAATAAAACCAAAAACAAGTATATTCCGCAAGACTTGCTCGATGAGGCAATGGTCTTCTATTACGATGCAGACTCTCCACAGGACGCATATGCTGCACGTTCCGCTGAAATTTATTCTCAAGCAAAAGAGGGCGGCGACAAAGGCGAGAAAAAGGTTGATTATGCTTTGAAATGGCTTGATAAATCTTATATGAAAATTGAAAAGCGTTCTAAAGATAAGGCTGGAAGTCCCTGCATCCTTCTGTCTAACCCCAGCTTTATTGATGAAAAGCAGGAATATGACCATTTGATTATTTCCAGTAAAGGCGTTTTCAATATTGAAACAAAAAATTTCGCCGGAAAGCTTGTGGTAGATAAAGCAGGCAATTGGATTCGGAAGAAAAACGGAGAGGAAGAAGGCGTGAAAAATCCGCTCCAGCAGATACGTCAACATGAAAAGCTTCTTGCATCCTTCCTACCTAAAGAGTGTCGCATTATCAGTATCCTTTGCATTGCAAACGACAAGGCCATTATTGAAGGATCAGAACATTGCCCTATTCCCATTGTAAAGAGTGATTTGCTGGTAGAATTTATTGAAAACTGGCAGACAACGGACTCAGAACTGTCCGATGAGCAAAAGAAAGATTGCATTACTGCTATCTATGAACGCATGGTCTAAAATGCAACCCCACAGGTGAACTTACATACGATAAATCCTGTCAAGAGGGCTGGCACCGTCCAGCTCTCTCTTTTTACCAAAGTTTCCCTTACTTTTTCTTGCACCCTGCCGAAAGCGGCGTGCTTTCAAAACTTTTTGTTGACACGGCTCGATTTTTGTGGTAATCTATCCCAACAATTGAATATAACATATTTTTACATATTCGTTCAGGCCCTGCGGGGCTGAACATCTTGGCTTTCAGCCGTTACATAACCGACTAGCATGACCTTCCAGAAAAAGCGAAGGCAGGGCTGGTCTGTTTTGTGACGGCTTTTTTGTTGCCGTTTTGCCCGTTGGACCTTGAAAACCGCATGACCGTCTGCATGGGATACCCGGCGATGACCCCGTAAGGGAGAGCCGGAAAACGCCGCCGGAAGGGGGCAGGAAAGCCATGCAGGGAGAACGGCTAAACGTTGATTCCTCAGTTACCAGAAAACAATGTGGTCAAATTGACCACATTGTTTTTCCGTAACGCCAACGAAAGGATGGAATGCCTATGAGTAATTTTACCCCTGCATGGTTCAAGAAGGGCTTTTTCAACGAATCCCTGTTCTGTGACGATTTTCTGAGCATCCACCAACTGCTTTACTCGAATGGCGCATTTTTCACCCCGGAAGGCAGGGTCACGGACACTATGAACCTGCGCTGTGAAATCTTCGATATGCTGCGAGACCATATCGGCGCAAATATCGCAAAACGGGTCAGCAATGTCGTGGATGTTCTGAAACTGGCGGCACAGGTGGAGGACTTCCCGCCCGTCACCGACCGCATTGCGCTGGCAAACGGCACCCTGTATCTGGACGGCACCTTTCA
>CABQHF010000046.1 GCA_902463905.1 uncultured Faecalibacterium sp.
TGGAGCGGCCGACGAGGCTCGAACTCGCTACCTCCACCTTGGCAAGGTGGCGCTCTACCAGATGAGCTACGGCCGCATACTCCATGTGACGTGCCGGGTTTCGTTCCCGGCGACGTCGATTATTATACCGCACCACCGCCCGCTTGTCAACACCAAATCTGCATTTTCTGCAATTTTTTGGGCAAAAGACCGACATTCCACCCAGCATCGTACAATTCCGCCGGGAGGGGCCATCTTCTCACGTCGTCGGACGTCCTACAATTTTATAATTCTGTTCAGGTTGGTCGTGGCTTATGCGAAGAAATTTAATTTGCATTCCGTCCCGTGAGCCATTATAATATAAAATGTCAATGTGCTGCACAAGGGGTGCTGTGCCTGGGTTTGCAGGTCGGCCCGTTTTTTTGTGCGCGGAGATGGAAATGTCAGCATAAAGGAGCATACACGATGTATAAGATCACTGAAAAGGTCGCGCTGAACCCCACCGTGACAAAGATGGTCATTGAAGCCCCGCTGATTGCCAAAAAGGCAAAGCCGGGTCAGTTCATCATTGTCCGCCCGTTTGAGGACAGCGAGCGCATCCCCCTGACGGTCGCCGGTTACGACCGCGAGGCCGGTACCGTGGAGATCATCTTCCAGATCGTCGGCGGCACCACCATGGAGCTGAACAGCCTGAACGTGGGCGACAGCGTCCACGACTTTGTGGGCCCGCTGGGCCGTGCCACCGAGGTGGAAGGCCTGAAGAAGGTGTGCGTGGTCGGCGGCGGCGTGGGCTGCGCCATTGCCCTGCCCATTGCCAAGGAACTGCACGATCAGGGCTGTGTGGTGCACAGCGTCATCGGCTTCCGCAGCAAGGATCTGCTGATCCTGGAGGACGAGTTCAACGCCTGCAGCGACGAGCTGCGCATCATGACCGATGACGGCAGCTACGGCACCAAGGGTGTGGTCACCGCCGCACTGGACGAGCTGGTGGAAGCCGGCAACCAGTACGATCTGGTCATCACCATCGGCCCGCTGATCATGATGAAGTTCGTGGTCAAGACCTGCCAGAAGCACGGCCTGAAGAGCATCGTTTCCATGAACCCCATCATGATCGACGGCACCGGCATGTGCGGCGGCTGCCGCCTGACCGTGGGCGGCCAGACCAAGTTTGCCTGCGTGGACGGCCCCGACTTTGACGGCGACCTGGTGGACTTTGACGAGGCCATGGCCCGCGGCACCATGTACCGCCCGTTTGAGGCACACGCCCGTGAGGCAGCCTGCAATCTGTTCAAGACTCAGGAGGGAATGTAAGATGGCTTTCAATATGGATCCCAAAAAGTGCCCCATGCCCACCCAGGACCCCAACGTCCGCAACAAGAACTTCAAGGAAGTTGCTCTGGGCTACACCGAAGAAATGGCCATCAACGAGGCCAAGCGCTGCATCCACTGCAAGAACAAGCCCTGCCAGACCGGCTGCCCGGTGGGCATCGACATCCCGGAGTTCATCGCGCATGTGGCCGAGGGCGACTTTGAGGCCGCTTATCAGGTCATCAACCGCTCCTCTTCCCTGCCCGCTGTCTGCGGCCGTGTCTGCCCGCAGGAGAGCCAGTGCGAGGGCAAGTGCACCCGCGGCATCAAGAACGAGCCCGTGGGCATCGGCCGCCTGGAGCGCTTTGTGGCCGACTGGCACCGCGAGAACGTGCACACCGCACCCGTCGTGCCCGAGTGGAACGGCCACAAGGTGGCCATCATCGGTGCAGGCCCTGCCGGCCTGACCGCTGCGGGCGACCTGGCCAAGCTGGGCTACAAGGTGACCGTGTACGAGGCCCTGCATGTGGCCGGCGGCGTGCTGATGTACGGCATCCCCGAGTTCCGTCTGCCCAAGGCCATCGTCCAGCAGGAGATCGACGGCCTGAAAAAGATGGGCGTGGATTTTGAGTGCAACATGGTCATTGGCAAGGTGCTCACCATCGACGAGCTGATGGGCGAGTACGGCTATGAGGCTGTGTTCGTAGGCTCCGGTGCCGGTCTGCCCCGCTTTATGGGTATCCCCGGCGAGAGCCTGAAGGGCGTGTACTCCGCCAACGAGTTCCTGACCCGTTCCAACCTGATGAAGGCTTACCTGCCCACCAGCAAGACCCCCATCCGCACCGGCAAGAAGGTCGCCGTCGTGGGCGGCGGCAACGTGGCCATGGACGCTGCCCGCAGCGCCATGCGTCTGGGTGCTGAGACCGTGTACATCGTCTACCGCCGCGGCATGGCCGAGCTGCCTGCCCGTAAGGAAGAGGTGGAGCACGCCGAGGAAGAGGGCATCATCTTCAAGACCCTGTGCAACCCCGTGGAGATCCACGCCAACGACGAAGGCTTCGTCAAGTCCATCACCTGCATCGAGATGGAACTGGGCGAGCCCGATGCTTCCGGCCGCCGCCGCCCCATCGAGAAGAAGGGCAGCGAGTTTGAGCTGGACGTGGACACCGTGATCATGAGCCTGGGCACCAGCCCCAACCCGCTGATCCGCTCCACCACCCCGGGTCTGGAGACCAACAAGCACGGCTGCATCGTCACCGACGGCGACGACGGCAAGACCAGCCGTGACGGCGTGTACGCCGGCGGCGATGCCGTGACCGGTGCCGCTACCGTCATCAAGGCCATGGGCGCCGGTAAGGCTGCCGCCAAGGCCATCCACGAGTACATCCAGAACAAGTAATTGCTGCCGCAAGGCAGTTCCCTCCCCTGTTTCCTCCGGGAAACGGGGGATTTTTTATTTTTGCGACGAAAGCCCACCTTGTGGTACGGGAAACGTGCTCGCCCTCTCAGGCGCTATCGCGCCAGCTCTCCCAAAGGGAGAGCCAAGAACGCAACTGCCAGGCCCTTGCCTCTCCCTTTGGGAGAGGTGCCGAACGGATGTGAGGCGGAGAGGGCGAAGTCGCTTTCCGTTATGGAAAAAATCTCTCAGTCAAAACAGGCATCTTTATAAGAGTTTCGCAAACGCAAATCTGGGGCGATTCATTTACTTTTGTGATGGTTTTATGATATAATGAACTTAACTTTATAAGGTGCTGCACCGCCTGCGGGCTGCGGCACCGCTTTTGGAGGGAACTGCCCATGCACCCGCTGCTCATTCTGGTACTGGTCTTTGATCTGCTCATCGCCGTGTCCTCGGTGCTGAACCTTGTGAACATGATGCGCGTCAACCTGATGGTGGAGGAGCGCAGGGCCGAGGCACTGACCGTGCAGCGGGTACGGGTGCAGAAGGCCGCCGCCGGGAAGGGTGGCATCCTGGCTTCCTGGTACGGCGTGTACGCCTGCCCGGCCAAGGACGGCACCGGCGAGTTCACCTCTTCAAATCCCTATGGCAGCGAGGCCGCCGTGCCCGCTTCCACCACCGTGGTGCCCCTCAAGTCCTCCGGTGTGCTGGAGCAGTGCGACATCGCCGCCCACCTGCGCCGCCGCCTTGTCCCGCTGTGGATCACGGTGGCCGCATTCTCGGCTCTGCTGGCGGCTTTCGTCCGCCTCTGAGCAGGCTCTTCCCCCTTCTCGTCTTTTCGGCACACGGCTTTTCCCCGGCAGCCCTCTGACCCACAGGCTGCCGGGGCGCGGTACGATGCCGGGAAAATATAAGTATAAAGGAAGGCAATTATGGAACTACTGAAACTACTTGGCATTGTCATCGTCATCGCTGGCTTTGCACTGAAGCTGGACTCCATTCTGGTCATTCTGGTGGCAGCCGTTGTGACTGCACTGGTTGGCGGTCTGGGCCCGGTCACCCTGCTGGAAACGCTGGGCAGCACCTTTGTGGCAAACCGCAGCATGGCCATCTTCATCATCGTGATGCTGGTCACCGGCACGCTGGAGCGCAACGGCCTGCGTGAAGCAGCCGCTGCCCTGATCGGCAAGTTCAAGGGTGCCACCTCCGGCCTGGTCATCGGCATCTACGGCGTGATGCGCTCGATCTTTGCAGCCTTCAACGTGGGCTTTGGCGGCGTGGCCGGTTTCGTGCGCCCCGTCATCATGCCCATGGCCGAAGGTGCCATTGTAGCACAGGGCTATGAGCCCAATGAGGAGCATGTCGAGGAGCTGAAGGGTATGGCTGCCGGCATGGAAAACATCACCTGGTTCTTCGGTCAGGTCCTGTTCGTGGGCGGCTCCGGCGGCCTGCTGGTTCAGAGCACCCTGGCCGGCCTGGGCATCGAGGTGGAGCTGGCCCAGCTGGCTGCCATCGAGATCCCCGTGTGCATCATTGCCACTGTGGTCGCCATCGTATTCTATGTGATCAAGGATCGCAAGATGATCCAGAAGTACTATAAGTAAGGGAGGACAGAAGAATGAGCTTTTTTATGAGTGCTGATTACAGCCTGTCCACCAAGGTGATGGAGATCATCTACTTTATCATCGGCCTGCTGTGCATCTACTGCGGTGTGAAGAACCTGAAGGATAAGGAGAACCCGGAACCCGTGGGCACCTTTATCTTCTGGGCCGTGCTGGGCGTCGTGCTTGCACTGGGCCGCTGGCTGCCCGCTCTGGTGAGCGGCATCCTGGTGGTGGTGATGTGCATCCCCGCCATCCTCAAGAAGGTCAAGAAGGGCGCTGTCTCTGCTGCCACCAAGGCCGAGACCGAGGCTACCTATGAGAAGATCGGCATGAAGATCTTTGTCCCCACCCTGAGCATCGGCGTGCTGGCCGTCGTCTGCGCCATCACCGGCATGGGCATCGGCCTGTCCGCCCTGAACGGTGTGGCTCTGGGCGTTCTCGTGGCCATCATCCTGCTGATGATCATGAACCGCGACAACAAGCCCTCCACCTTCCTGAACGATTCCGAGCGCATGCTGTCCACCGTGGGCCCCCTGTCCATGCTGCCCATGCTGCTGGCCTGCCTTGGCTCCGTCTTTACCGCTGCCGGTGTCGGCGATGTGATCTCTGACCTGGTCAGCCACATCATCCCCGAGGGCAATGTGAACGCCGGTATCGTGGTGTACGCCATCGGCATGATGCTGTTCACCATGATCATGGGCAACGCCTACGCCGCCATCACCGTGATGACCGTGGGCATCGGCTACCCGTTCGTGCTGGCCCACGGCGCAAACCCGGTGGTCATCGGCATGCTGGCTTTGACCTGCGGCTTCTGCGGCACCCTGTGCACCCCCATGGCTGCAAACTTCAACACCGTGCCCGTGGCACTGCTGGATATGAAGAAGCCCATGGGCGTCATCAAGAATCAGGTTCCTGTCGCCATCATCATGATGGTGGTCCAGATCGTGATGATGATCCTCCTGAAGTGATTTTTTTGTTAGATCGAGTGATTCAATGGAACAAGCAATTCAGCACGGAGCCGATATCATTATTCGCGACTGGGTCCGGCTCCGTGCAGGCGAACGCTTATTGATCGTATCCAGCCAGAAGTATGCTATCGAGGTGGCAGCCATGCAGCAAGCCGCACAGGCGGTGGGCAGCATGGCGGATGTGTTGATGCTGGACGACCTGCACGAGCAGGTGGGCCAGTATTTCGACGACCGCGAGGACGCCTTTGACCCCTACAACGCCGTGATCGGTGCTGCCGAGTATTCCCTCATCACCACACGGGCCGTCAAGCGGGTCATTGCCCGCCGCAACCGGTTTTTGTCGCTGCCGCTGAGCACCAGCAACGGGCAGTCACTGCTGAGCTACGACTTCCTGAACATGAGCCTGCCCAAAAGCAGGATCATGGCCAGCATCATCATGGCCTGCTACCAGAACGCCAGCCACATCCATGTGACCACGGAGCTTGGCACGAACCTGGATTTCAACATCGAAGGGCGTGTGCCCGGCTTCTTCAACGGCTGCTGCCACGACGGCAAGGGCCTTTCCTCTGCCAGCGTGGAAGTGTATGTGGCACCGGTGGAGAGCGACACCAACGGCACCCTGATCCTGGACGGCTCCATGGGCTATATCGGCATCGTGGACAGCCCCGTGCGGGTGGAGCTGCGCGGCGGCCGTATCGTGGAGATCGAGGACAATGCCAGCGGCAGGCGGCTCAAGCAGTTTCTGGCCCGCTTCCACGACCCGGAGAACATGGTGGTGGCGGCGGAGTTCGGCATCGGGCTCAACACCCACTCCCGCTGTGCAGGCAACTGCTACATCGAGGACGAATCCACCTATGGCACCTTCCATATCGGGTTCGGGCGCAACATCGCGCTGGGCGGTGTGCAGGATGCTTCCGGCCATTACGATCTGGTCACCCACGACCCCTGCATCTATGTGGACAACCGCATGATCATGGATCACGGACAGCTCACCGTTCTGGAGCCGTCCATTTATATCTGAGAATCGAGGCTTTTTACCATGAAAATTCTGCTCACTGGTTTCGACCCCTTTGGCGGCGAGACCGTCAACCCCGCTTTTGAGGCGGTGAAGCTGCTGCCCGACACCATCGCCGGTGCCGAGATCGTCAAGCAGGAAGTTCCCACCGAGTTCATCCGTGCCGGTGAGGTGCTGGAAGCTGCCATTCAGGCAAACCAGCCCGATGTGGTCATCTGCATCGGTCAGGCCGGCGGCCGCTCCGCCATCACCCCGGAAAAGGTGGCCATCAACCTGATGGACGGCCGCATCGCCGACAACGCCGGTTATCAGCCCATCGACGTGACCATCCAGGAGGACGGCGAGACCGCCTACTTCACTTCCCTGCCCGTGAAGGCCATGGTGCAGAACATCAAGGACGCAGGCATCCCCTCCGCCCTGTCCTACACTGCAGGCTCCTATGTGTGCAACTACCTGATGTACACCCTGCTGTACCTCATCGACAAGAAGTACCCCAACATCCGGGGCGGCTTCATCCATGTGCCTTACGCCATGGAGCAGGTGGTCAACAAGCCCCTGGGCACCCCCAGCATGGACCTGCACCAGATCGCCCGCGGCCTGGAGAAGGCCGTGGAGGCCGTTGTGAAGAACGACGCCGACCTGGCTGTGGACATGGGCACCACCCACTGAGCACCCCCGCAGAGCCCTTCAAGGCACCCGCTGTGCATCCGCATGGCGGGTGCTTTTTTGTAATGTTTCTCATGCAGAGTGCAATCGCGTAGGGCAGGTCTGATGCCTTTTGCAAAATGCATCGCCGCCGGGGTCGCTCCGCTGGGCCAGAGGGTGAGAGGGGTGTTTCGACTCCCCCCTCTCTCCCTCTGGACACCCCTCTCCCCTGGACGGGTTGTGGCTCCCAGCGTATGCTACGGCCCTTGAGTGGGCCTTGCATCCTGCTGGCCACGGCCCCAACAACTCCTCCCTGTTTCTGCCGCAGGCAGCGGTCGTCGTCGTTGCAAGAAAGGGGCTGCTCGCCCCTTTCAGACCCCAAAGAAGTAGGCTCCACCCGAAAATACTGAAGATTCACGCCTGTTCGGCGTGAAGATCTTTTAACCGTATTTTCGGCTTCCACCGATTGGAACGTCCCTCAGTCGCTCCGCGCCAGCTCCCCGGTGAGGAGCGTTGCCGTAAAAGGCATTTGATTTGCTGCGCTTTGGCCGCAGGCCAACAGCAGCCAATGCTGCTTCCCGTCACACCCCTCCCGTGAGCTGCAACTCCCCGCCACGACCCCTCCCGTGAAAAAGCAAGCCCGGAAAATCCGCAGATTTTCCGGGCTTGCATATCTTTAAAAATAATTTTTCCGCTATTCATGCCCAGAGCAAAGCGGAGGGCATTCTAAATCGTTTGCCGCGCCGGGGTTCACTCCTCCGCGTGGAGCGGCTCCGGGTAAGCGGTGCGGGTGCAGCGCACGGCACAGCGGGCCCGGCCTCCGGTGGTGCAGGTGAACAGGGTCAGGTCCCAATCGTCCTCGTCGCTGGCCGTGATCATCTTGTCGATGTCGGTGGGCTGGATGGTCTCCACGTTGGACACTTCATAGCTCCAGCGCTGGCCCTCCATGTCGGTGAAGTACACCTCGCTGCCCACGGCCAGCCACTTGATGGGGCTGAAGTGCTTGGCGTAGTTATGGGCACAGATCACCATGTTGTCGGCGTAGGTGGAGCCGCTGTAGCGGCCCGGCGCGACCTTCAGGCCCGCGTAGCTCCACTCGCTCATCACGGGCAGCTCCAGACCGATGGACGGGATGGACAGATAGCCGATGTAGTCCCAGCCGTCGATCTCGGTGGTCACCATCTCCCGCTCCGGATCCAGCTCCGGCTGGATCTCTTCCTCGCTGTTGTCCTCGATGGTCTCGGTCAGGGTCTTTTCCAGTTTGCCCAGGGCATCCTGCGAGGCTTTGTCGGCGCGGTTGGCGTCCCACTCGTTGTAAGCGAACAGCGCCAGTGCGCCCAGAATAAGCAGTGCGCCCAGGATCATGCACGCTCTGCCGATCTTCTGCTTTGTGTTCATTCCACGTTCTCCTTCCGGGCCAGCGGTCTGCCGGTCGTATCTGCAGCCATTATATCATGTTATCCAGGCTGTTTCAATCAAGCGGCGGGGTTTTGGGGGGCTTTTCCGGCACAAGGGCGCACACGATGCGCACCATCCACGGGGTGAGTGGCAGCCACAGCAGGGTGCAGCAAACGTTGAACAGGGTGTGGGCGTTGGCGATCTGCCGGGCAAGCACCTCGCTCTCCGGCCCGTGGGGCGAGACCAGCCGTACCAGCGCGGTGAATTGGGGCAGCAGCAGCCAGCACACCGCTGCCCCGGACAGGTTGAACAGGGCGTGGGCCGCCGCCAGACGCTTGGCGTCCCGGCTCTGCCCCACCGATGCCAGCACCGCCGTGACGGTGGTGCCGATGTTGTCCCCCAACAGCACCGGGATGGCTCCCGCAAGGCCCAGCAGGCACCCGCCGTCCGGCCCGGGGCGGGCGGCTACCTGCTGCAGCACCGCAATGGTGGCGGAGCTGCTCTGCACGGCAAGGGTCATGCCCAACCCTGCCAGCAGGCCCAGGCCGGGGCGGTGCCGCACCTGGGCCATCCACTGCCGGAACACCGGCCCCGCTGCCAACGGCTCCATGGCCTCGGCCATGACCGCGATGCCCTCGAACAGCAGCCCAAAGGCAAACAGGGCCTGCCCGCCTGCATGCAGCGCCCCGCGCCCGGCGAACCAGAGCACCAGCCCCACGAACAGCAGCAGCCAGCGGGCATCCTCCAGCTGAAAGGCCAGCAGCTGGGCAGTGACCGTGGTGCCGATATTGGCCCCGAACACCACCGGCACGGCTCGCTGCAGGGGCAGCAGCCCGGCACTGACAAGGCCCAGCACCAACACCGTGACCGCCGAGCTGCTCTGCAGCACTGCCGTCACCGCCGCCCCGGTGAGCACCCCGGCCAGCGGGCTGCCGGTGAGCCGTGCCAGCACCCACCGCAGTCTTTCCCCTGCCGCCTGCTGCAGCGTCCCCGTAAGGGTGTCCATACTATATAAAAAGAGCGCCGCCCCGCCGAACAGCTGCAGGATCATCCAAAAGCCCTGTTCCATCTCCCCGCCCCCTTTGCTGTTATGTGTATGCGGGACACAAACGTTTGTGAACTTTTGTGAAACAATCCCTGCAGGGGGTTGCAATCCGGGATGCAAAAGCCTATTATTATCAAGCGTTAACAGTTAACAGTTGTTAAGTATTTTGCGAGGAGGGTTTTTGTGTCGGAAGAGATCACATTGAGCTTTGACGGGATGTGCCATTACATCGCCCAGCTGAGCAAGGCCTCCAAGGCCGGCATGAAGGCAGCTCTGTCAGGCTGCCCCAAGTGCCACTTCCCCGCGCTGGAAGCGCTGGCCCACACCATCCACTGCCGCGGGCAGGACGGCGCCATCTGGGTCTCCCAGCTGGCGGAGGAACTGCGCAAGCCGCTGCCCGCTATTTCCCGCGAGCTGCGCCTGCTGGAGCAGGACGGCCTTGTGGAACGGCAGGCCGACCCCGCCGACCGCCGCAAGACACTGGTGCGCATCACCCCCAAGGGGTACGAGGCCTGCCAGCAGTGCGAAGCGGCGCTCAGTGACTATTTTTCCAGCGTTCTGGCCCGGCTGGAGCCGGAACAGCTGGCCCAGATGGAAGCGCTGCGCGGCGCGCTGATGGAAGCCATTCTTGCGGAAAATGCTGCGCGTACCACCAAACCGAAGGGAGAACCAAACCATGACAAAGATCTTTAAGCAGCTGGCCCGTCACTGGGCCGTCTGCCTCGTGGTGTTCGCACTGCTGTTCGTGCAGGCGTACTGCGATCTGTCGCTGCCGGACTACACCAGCAAGATCGTGGACACCGGCATCCAGCAGGGCGGCATCGAAAGCCCCCTGCCTGCCACCGTGCGCCAGAGCACGCTGGATGCCCTCTCGCTGCTGATGCGCGAGGAGGACGCCGCTGCCTTCCAGAACGCCTACACCGCCGACGGCGATGTGCTGCGCCTGCGCACCGACCTGACCGCCGACGAGCGCACTGCGCTGGAAGAGGCTGTGACCACGCCGGACATCGTGCTGTATCTGGCAGCCGCCCAGGCAGCCAACACCCCCGCCGGGCAGACCGGCATGGGCATGACCGGCCTTGCGGACCTGCAGGCCTCCGGTGCCGACCGCAATCCCGACACGGAAACCGAGACTGTGGCCCCCACGGCCAAGGACCTGGACACCGTGTGCGGCCAGTTTGCCGCCATGAGCCAGATGCCCGGCTTCCGCCGCGACGCCGTGCAGCAGCAGCTGACCGGTGCCATCGGCCAGCTGGACGACACCGTGGTGGAGAACCTGAAGAGCCAGGCTCTGCTGCTGGTGGGGCTGGAATACGAGGCCCAGGGCATTGCCCACGACGTGCAGATGCACTATTTATATAAGGTAGGCGGCCAGATGCTGGCCCTGACCCTTCTGATGGTGGCCGTGTCCATCGCGGTGGGCTTCCTGGCCTCCCGGGTGTCCGCCGCCATCGGCCGCGACCTGCGCCGCGAGACCTTCTCCAGCGTCATCCACTTCTCCAATGCGGAGATCGAGAACTTCTCCACCGCGTCCCTCATCACCCGCACCACCAACGACATCCAGCAGGTGCAGTTCGTCTGCGTCATGCTGCTGCGCATGGTGGCCTATGCGCCCATTCTGGGCATCGGCGGTGTGCTGCACGTCATCGGCAGCTCTTCGGGCCTGTCCTGGATCGTGGTGCTGGACGTGGCTGTGCTGCTGCTGCTCATCCTCTTCCTGATGAACGTGGCCATGCCCAAGTTCAAGATCATGCAGACGCTGGTGGACCGGCTGAACCTCGTCAGCCGCGAGATCCTGACCGGCATCATGCCGGTGCGTGCCTTCAGCCGCGAACAGTTTGAGGAACAGCGCTTCGACAAGGCCAACCGGGACCTGATGGGCACCCAGCTGTTCACCAACCGCGCCATGGTGGCCATGATGCCCTTTATGACCCTGATCATGAACGGCACCAGCCTGCTCATCGTGTGGTTCGGCGGCAAGGCCATGGACAACGGCACCATGCAGGTGGGCGAGATGATCGCCTTTATCACCTACACCATGCAGATCGTCATGTCCTTCCTGATGCTGGCCATGGTGGCCGTCATGCTGCCCCGTGCCGGTGTGGCCGCAGACCGCATCGACGAGGTCATCCGCACCAAGGCCACCATCCACGACCCGGACGAAGCCGACGCCAAGGCCGCAAAGGAGCACAAGAACTGGCAGGGCGTGGTGGAGTTCCACGACGTGAGCTTCCGCTTCCCCGGTGCCGACAGCGACGCACTGGAGCACATCAGCTTTACCGCAAAGCCCGGCGAGACCACTGCCATCATCGGCTCCACCGGCTGCGGCAAGTCCACCCTGCTCAACCTGATCCCCCGCTTCTACGACGTGACCGGCGGCAGCGTGACCGTGGACGGCATCGACGTGCGCCAGATGCCCCAGGCACAGCTGCACGACCTGCTGGGCTATGTGCCCCAGAAGGGCGTGCTGTTCA
>CABQHF010000047.1 GCA_902463905.1 uncultured Faecalibacterium sp.
ACGCATATCGCTGGCCTGCACGACTTGTATCGCACAAGCCTTTTGCAGCCGAGAGTTATTCTATCACACCTTCGTGCATTTGGCAAGTGTTTTTTGGAAAAAAGAACGAATTTTCTTTTTTATTTTCTCTGTTTTGTGGAATCGCATTTTTTCTGTGCAAGATGCACAATCCCATCCCATTTTACGGGTGGAAAACTCCCCTTCTCCGCTGCCGCAACGGTAGTATGCGCCGCACCATCGCCTTTTATACCTATATATAGGAAAAGCAGGGCCGGAGCCACAAAAAGGTTCCGGCCCTGCCGTGTTTGAAATGTTTTGGCCCGGTCACTCGCCCACAAAGACGATGCTGCCGGAGAGGGTGCTGGTCTGGATCTTTTCGCCGCGGCTCACAGTGAAGGTGTGGTAGCTCACACCCACGCTCACGCCGTCGCTGGTGTTGGAGAGCACCTTGACCTGCGTGCCCACCGGCACATGGATCTTGATCTTGTTGGTGCCGTTCTTCTTAGTCGCCTGCTCGATGGTGATGGAAGTGTAAGGGTTGGACAGGCTGTAAGCGACCTTTTCATAGCGGGGTGCGTGGTCGGTGGGCTTGTCATCCTTCATCCATGCGGAGAGCGGGTTCAGTTCATCCACCACCTGCTCCACCAGATCGCTGACCGTGGGGGCCTTCTTCTCGATCTCAATGGTATCAGAGCCATCGATGCAGATGCCGGTACGGCCGCTGCCGCAATAGATGGTCTCTTTCTCGGTGGTCGCATAGGTCTCCTCGGTAGCCGTCAGGGCAGCCGTGCGCTTGTTGACCACTTCCTGTACACCGGCATGATCCGTCAGGTCTGCAAACCGCTGCTGGTAGGCACTGTCCAGCACCGGCTGCGTATAGGCATCCATCACCTGTTTGACCGCAGCTGCTTCCTCTGCGGTGGCCTGCCGCTGCTGACCGTCCGGGCCGGTGACCTGTGCACCGGCCGCAGCACCGCTGAGCACATTGCCGAATACCGAAGTGCCCACGCTGGTAGCACCCAGCTGGAGTGCCAGCGATTGTGCATCAGAATACCGGCTGCCATAGTTTCCATTGCGGGTCATTACTGCCACACGGCTGTAGTCCGCCGCCGCATCCGTACTGCGGCCCATATACTGCAGTGCTCTGGCACGATAGTAGTAAGCACTGACACTGTTGCTGTTCAGTTCCACGGCACGGCTCAGATCGTTGACCGCTTGTGCGTAGTTGCCCAGCAGCAGAGCCTCCTGGCCCGATGTCAGGTTGTCCACCAGCTGCTGCTGTTCCGCATCCAGCATCCATGCACTGGCTGTCAACGGCTGGGCCAGAAGGGCCACGCTCAATGCCAGCGCCGCAAACGCTGCTTTCCATTTCTTGCTTCTCATTTTTGCAACACCTCATTCTCAGTTGTGTGCGGTTTTTCCGCGTGCGTGCAGGGGTTTTGCCCTGCTCAGGCTCAGTTTACCGTCTTTTTGTTCCGGCTGTCAAGCCAGTCCCGGCATTTTCGGCGCTGTGCACGAAAGTCATTCTGATAATCTGGCAGTTACGCAAAAAGCTCCCCGCCATACAGCGGGGAGCCGGAATGCTTTATCGTTTCTGCAGGGTGGTTTTCAACTGGTCGGCCAGACCGTCTCGCGGGGTGATGTACACGGTGGTGTACACCTCATACAGCACCATGCCGGGCTTGGCACCGTTGGCTTTCCAGATGTTCTTCACCTCGGTAGTATCCACGGCCACCTTGGCACCGGTGCCCGCCTTGTAGGCGCTGGAGTAGATGACTGCCAGCTCCGCCGCCTCCTGCTTGGTGGTGTCCGGGATGTCCTCACCGTGGCTCATGACCACCACATGGCTGCCGGGAGCTTTCTGCACATGGAACCACAAGTCCTTGCCGCGGGCCGTGTGCAGGGTGAGCTTGTCGTTCTGGGCGTTGTTGCGGCCCACCAGGATCTCGAACCCGTCGCTGGAGGTGAACCGCAGGAAATCCGCAGGCTTCTGGCGCTTGTCGCGCTGCTTGTAGTACTTCAGATAGCCCTGGCTCTTGAGCTCTGCCCGGATCTCGTTGAGGGCAGCTTCGCCGGAAGCCGTTTCCACCTCGTAGAGCACCGTTTCCAGATAGGCGATCTCTTTTTCGCCCTCGGCCAGCAGGTCCACCAGCATCCGGGCAGCGGTCTGCTTCTTTTTGTAGTTCTTGAAGAAGTTCTGCGCGTTCTGGCTGGGGGTGAACCGCAGGTCCAGCGGGATGGTCACCTCTTTGCCCTCATCGTACCAGTTGGGCACCGTGATGCTCTTCATGCCCTTCTGGGCCAGATACAGGTTGGCCGAGAGCAGCTCGCCGTACAGGCGCAGCTTCTCGCTCTTTCCGCTGGCGGCCAGCTCTTCCTGCCGGGCAGCCTGCTTGCGGACGGCACGCTCGTACATGTTGTGCACGGCCTTGTGCAGCTCCTTGCTCTTGGTACGCAGGCGCTCGGCGCGGTCCTTCTCGGCGTAGTAGCCCTCCAGCATCGCGTTGAAGGACGGCCATTCCTTCACCGCGTAGTTTTCGCCGTACTGCTGCGGACGGAAGAAGGTGAACTCCACCGGCTTGCCGTCCGGGTCGGTCACGCTGCAGGGGCAGCCGCCCTTGTCGTGCAGCTCCTTCAGCTCGTCGATGGCCGCCATCAGGCTGCGCTTTTGCTCCTCGGTCAGCTCGTTGGCCAGCAGGTGTTCCCCGTCAAAGGCGCGCCAGGCGGCTTCGCGGCAGACCACCGGGCCGACCCCGGCCACGGTCTTGTTCAGGGCATCCGCCACCGGCAGGTCCCGCTGGCAGGCCGCTGCCACGATGGACGCAGAGCTTACCTGCAGAAAATCCGGCCGGGCCGGTTTGGGCGGCGTGGTATAGCTCAAACCAGGCAGCAGCTGCCGGATGTCGCTGTCCTCAAAATCCACCCGTTTGAGGGCGTCGATGATCTTGCCGTTCTGCACCAGCACCAAGTTGGAATAGCGGCCCATGAGCTCGGCGCAGAGGGTGTTGCGCACCAGGTCGCCCATCTCGTTGGTGCACTGGAAGTCGAAGTAGACGATGCGGTCTCCCGGCTCCATGTGCACATCCAGCAGCTTGCCGCCGGTGAGGTGCTTGCGCATCAGCATGCAGAAGGAGGGCGGCGTCTCCGGGTTTTCAAAAGTCTCTTCGGTCAGGCAGACCCGGGCGGAACCGCTGCGGGCCGACAGCAGCAGCGCGTAGGTGTCCGTGCGGGTGCGCAGGGTAATGACCAGCTCATCGCGGGTCGGTTCAAACAGTTTTGCGATCTTGGCGTCGGCCAGAACGGTTTTCAGTTCCCGGGCCGTCAGTTCCAGTGTCGCGGCATCCAGTGCCATATCTATTACCTCGTTTTACGAAAAATGCAGCTATAGTTCAGCAGCCTCGCCCTCTCAGTCTCGCATCTGCTCGACAGCTCTCCCAAGGGGAGAGCCCTTGGCAAAACCATGAGCCTTGCGTAGACTGCCAAAGCCTCCCCCTTTCGGGGGAGGTGGCACGGCGTTAGCCGTGACGGAGAGGGCGAGGCCGTTCAGTTTTCTTTATAAATAGGTGTAGGGGTCCCGGTCGGCCTGGCTCACCAGCACCTCCACGCCGGGCAGAGCGGCACGCAGCTTCTCTGCCACAGCAGCAGTCACCGGGAACTCCGTGGCGTAGTGCCCCGCCGCGATCAGCGACAGCCCCAGCCGCTTTGCATCGCAGGCGTGGTGGTGATTTGCCTCGCCGGTCAGCAGGCAGTCCGCACCCATGGCAAGGGCCTCTTCAAACAGGCTTCCGCCTGCACCGCTGATGACGGCCAGCCGCTGCACCGGTTTGCCGGTGTCGGCAAATTTGACCTGTACCGCCGGGCCTGCGTCCGGTGCATTGCAGCGGGCGGCCAGCTCCTGCTGTGCCTTGCAGGCCAGCTGCGGCACCGTGATGGGTTCAATGCTGCCCACCCGGCCGCAGCCATCGGCAAAGGGCTCCGGGTCCTGCATGCCAAAGATACCGGCCAGCACCTCATTGACGCCGCCGGCAGCCGCATCCAGATTGGTGTGCATGCAGATGGCCGAGATGCCCGCCCGCACCAGTTGGAACGGCACATCCTGCGGCCCCAGCTTTTTGAGCGGGTCAAAGATGACCGGGTGGTGCGCCACAATGGCTTCGCAGTGCTTCGCGGCGGCCTCTGTCACCACCTCCGGGGTGATGTCCAGCGTGACCAGCACCTGGGTCACTTCCCCGCCGCAGTCCACCAGCAGGCCGGGGTTGTCCCAGCTTTCTGCCAGTTCCAGTGGTGCCAGGGCCTGCATGGCTTCATAAAGCTGCTGTACGGTCGTCATAGTCCGGTCTCCTCTTTCAAAAGTCGGTCGATCTCGTCTGCCAGCGGGGTGCCGTCCGGCACACCAAGGCGCATACGGGGGAGCTTGGCCTTCTGCCAGGCCGCATAGCCCGCGCCCTCCGGCCAGCTGCCGGTGCCGCCCAGCAGACACTCGGAAAAGGTCGGCTCGTGCCGCTCCCCGGTGTACTCGGCTGCCATCACGGCATACCAGCGGCCTGCCGCCTGCACGGGGCGGTCGGCCACAAAAGCAAAGCCATGGGTCCACAGCCAGCGGCGCAGCTCGCTGTGACGGGTAGCCGGGATCATGATGATCCGCGGCCCACCCACTGTGAACACCCACGGAGCCTTTTCCAGGATCTCCCAGGTGGTCTGGGCCGAGACGCCCGCCAGCACGATGCTGCCCACCTCACCGGCCGACAACACAGAAAGACCGTCGCCGAGCCTCAGCTCAGCGCGGTCTTGACAATTGGCATGTTCCAGCGTCTGCCGGGCTTTGGACAGCGGGCCGGGGCGCAGGTCGGCCCCGATGACCTTGGGGTACCGGCCCGAAGCAGCCAGCACCGCCGTCAGCTTGCCGTGGTCGCAGCCGATGTCCGCCACCGGCTGCCCAGGGCGCACCAGTTCTGCCGCCGCCGTCAGACGCGCATCCAGTGTGGGCAGCACTCAGGCCTTCTTGGCTGCCAGATGGGTGTTCAGCTTCTCCAGCAGCTCGTCGCAGTCCACGCCGTGCACCGCGCAGGCCTCCTCGATGCTCTCGCCGCGGGATGCCGGGCAGCCCAGGCAGTGCATGCCGATCTCCATGAAGTAGGGAGCGGTGCTCTGGTCCATGTCCAGAATGTCGCCGATGATGGTGTCACGGGTGACCTGCTTGGGGGCAGAGTTCTCTTCTTTTTTGAGCATATTGAAAATATCAAACATGATGGATTTCCTTTCTTGATCGGGTAATGTACGGCAAAACCTACCGTTCTTCTATACTATACCCCAACTGGCCTGTATTTTGCAAGTATCTGCGGGCAAAATCAGTCCTCCTCCTTGTAATCCTTTTCCAGCGAGAAGCCGCGGCCGCTTACTTCGGTCACATGGCTCACGATCATGAAGCAGGTGGGGTCGATCAGGTGGGCGATCTTTTCCAGCTTGGGCAGCTGCCGGTTGCTGATAACGCTCAGCAGCACCTGTTCGCTGTTCCGGCTATAGCCGCCCTCACCGTGCAGGATGGTCACGCCGCGGTCCAGCTGGGAGAAAATGGCTTCCCGGATCTCGTCCGCATGCTGACTGATGATCTTGACCTCGGTACGGGTGGAACCGAAAATGAGCACTTTGTCCAGCACAACGGTGTACACGATGACCATCACGATGCCGTACAGGCACTGCTGCAGCGGACTGAACGCCGCCTGCACCGCCAGAATGATCAGGTCGAACACCATCATGGTCGCCGACACCGGCAGGTGGAACCACTTGTTGAGCACCAACGGAGGGATGTCCATGCCGCCGGTGGAAGCACCGGCACGGATGGTGATGCCCAGCGAGATGCCCACGCCCAGACCGGCAAAGATGGTGTTGAGCACCAGATCATCGGTGAGCACAAAATCTGCAAACACCCGCTCCCACAGGGCCAGAAACAGCGGGCTGAGGATGGTGCTGGCAATGGTGGTAAGGGCAAAGCGGCTGCCCAGTACCATCCAGCCCAGCACCAGCATGCTGATGTTGATGGCAAACAGCACCCCGGACACCGGCAGGCCCAGCACACGGTTGACCCCCAGTGCGATGCCGGTGGCTCCGCCGGTGATCAGCCCGGACGGCACCAGAAACAGCACGACCGTCAGCGCGTACAGTGCGTTGCCCGCAATGATGGACAGCGAGTTGAAGGCGATCTGCTGCTTATATGAAAGTGGAATCATCTTTACACCTCTGTTCTTGAATCACTTTCTTCTATCATAACGAAAAACTCCACGTTTATCAAGCTTTTGCCGACAAACGTGGAGAATATTCATCCTTTTTTGATTATTTTGTAGCCGGTTCTTCCTCTTCCAGCAGGCGCAGACCGGCGGTGTCGGTGACCGGCAGCGAGAACACGATGGCCCCCGCCCTGCGGTCGGCCCCGTCCATGATGGCTTTCATGATCCGGTTCTTCTGCGCGGTGCGGCTCACGATGAGCACCAGCTCCTTTTCATTCACCAGTTCCATGCCCAGGAAGGGGGCTGCCCCCTCCATGCCGGTGCCCTTTGCGTGGATCACAGTCCCGCCGCCGGCTCCGGCCGCGCGAGCGGCGTCCATGATGGAACCGGTATAGCCCTGATTTGCGATCACCAGCAGCAGTTCATAGCGGGTATCCTTCAAGGTACTCTCCTCCTTCCAGGTCAGGGTCTGGTGCTCCGTGAGGAACCCAAGGGCCCGTTTTCCGCCGATGCTGCTCAGCGGCACGGTGAATGCAATGCCGGTGCCCGGCACGTCGATGCGCATTTTGCGGCGCAGGTCCCGCTGCACCTCCTGCCAGGTCTGGGCTGTGACCACCGCCAGCAGCACAGCTTTTTCGGTCTTTTCCAGCCCCAGGGTGGAAAGGGTCTCCTGCACCGCCGTGCCGGTGCCCACCGTGCGCAGGGTCACGTTCACACCGTGGGCCTCATACAACTGCAGAAAGGCGTCGGCAGTGCGGCGGTCGGTGATGGTGCTCATCAGAAACAGCGAACTCACAGCGCTTGCCCTCCTTACAGTTCAATGATGTCATCATCCGGCCAGTCGGCATAGGCTGCCACCCCGGCCAGCGCGGGTTCGGCGGCACGGGCAGCCCTGCGCCGTCCGGTTTTGAGCTGAGCGGCAAGGCCCATCAGCTGCACCGTGATGAGCGGCGTCATGGCCACCATGGCCACCACGCCAAAGGCGTCCGTAACGATGTTGCCGCCCACGGCCACGCAGGCTCCCTGTGCCAGCGGCAGCAGGAAGGTGGCCGTCATGGGACCAGAGGCCACGCCGCCGGCGTCAAAGGCAATGGCGGTGAACAACTTGGGCACCACAAAGGAGATGCCGATGGCCACCGCATAGCCCGGGATGAGGAACCACAGGATGGAAATGCCGGTGAGCACCCGCACCATGGCCAGCCCCACCGAAATGGACACACCCGCCGAGAGCGCCATGCCCATGGCCTGGGCCGAGATGGCACCATCGGTCACCTCTTCCACCTGTTTGTTCAGCACATACACCGCCGGCTCTGCCTTGACGATAAAGTAACCGATGAGCATGCCGATGGGGATGATCACCCAGGGCATCCCACAGCCTGCCAGCACCTGGCCCAGGTAATTACCGGCAGGCATAAAGCCCACATTTGCTCCGGTGAGGAACAGCACCAGCCCCACATAGGTATAGGCAAGGCCCACCGCAATGCGGCCCAGCGTGCGTTTGTCCAGCCGCAGGGCCACGGCCTGGAACACCCCGAACATGACCACGATGGGCAGCAGCGAGGAAGCAATTTCCTTGATGTACTCCGGCAGCCCCTCATGGAACAGCTGCCACAGCTCCACCGAATCGCTCACCTCCGGCAGCACCGGCGGGATGTAGGTGCTGTCGGACGCGCGAAATGCGATGCCGAGGATCAGCACCGCCAGAATGGGGCCCACTGAGCACAGTGCCACCAGACCAAAGCTGTCGTCCGCCGCATGGCGGTCGCCGCGGATCGCCGACACGCCCACGCCCAGCGCCATGATAAAAGGTACCGTCATGGGGCCGGTGGTCACACCGCCGGAGTCAAAGGCCACGGCCAGAAACTCCCGGGGCACAAAGGCGGCCAGCACAAAAACGATGCCGTAGAACGCCACCAGCAGCGGCGGCAGCGCCACGCCCAGCAGCATGCGCAGGAACGCGACGGTGAGGAACAGGCCCACGCCCGCCGCCACCGAGAAGATCAGGGTCTGGTTGGGGATGGAGGGCACCTGATTGGCCAGCACCTGCAGGTCCGGCTCCGAGATTGTGATGAGGAACCCCAGCAGAAAGCCGACGCCCAGGATCACCGGCAGTTTGCGGCTCCGGGTGAGCACAGCACCCACACGCTCGCCCATGGGGGTCATGCTCATTTCTGCGCCCAGTGTAAAGAACATGATGCCCACCACGATGAGCACCGCACCCAGCAGAAAGCACAGCAGGATGCTGGGCGACACCGGCGCAATGGTAAAGCACAGCACCAGCACAATGGCCACAATGGGCAGCACGGCCTGCAGGGCTTCCAACAGTTTTTCCCGCAGTTTGGGGAGAGATGCTTTTAAAATCGCGTCCACCGCCTTTCCGTTCTGTACATTTTTGTGCAACGTATATAAAAAGTATACAAAGCAACTGCCGCCCCGTCAACCGACGGGGCGGCAAAGATACAGATAATTTACAATTCCTGCTTGGCCAGCACGTCGGAGGTGGGGGTCTGGAACACCGGGATGTCTGCATAGGGGTCGGCGGCATCATCGACCGGCAGGCTCTTCATGTAGGCGTCCATGGACTCGGCCACCTTCTTGGCCACGGCCACAGCCTCGACCACAGTGCGGGCACCCATCACGGCGTCGCCGCCGGCAAACACGCCCTCGCGGGTGGTGCTGCCGTCCTCACTGACGGTGAGCAGGCCCTTCTGGTTGGTCTCGATGCCGGTGGTGGTCTTGACAAGGTTGCTCTCGGAGCCCTGGCTCACCGACACGATAACGCCGGTGTGGGGGTAGAAGATCTCGCTGCCCTCCACCTGGGTAAACTTGCCGTCCTCGCCCTTGACGGTGTCGCGGCAGATGAGGCCGTTTTCCCGGATCTCCACAGGAGCCTTGCAGAAGCGGAAGCCCACGCCCTCCAGCTTGGCATAGCTCACCTCGTACTCCGAGGCACTGATGCAGCTTTCGTCGCGGCGGGCATAGCAGGTCACATGGCGGGCACCGTTGCGGATGGCGGTACGGGCGCAGTCCATAGCAGAGTTGCCCACGCCGATGACTGCAATGTCATCGCCCAGACGGAAGGCCTTGGAGTTGGCCAGATAGTCGATGCCAAAGGCCACGTTGCCCAGGCTCTCGCCCTTGATGTGCATGGCGTTGGCCTTCCACAGACCGGCACCGATGAATACGCTCTTGTAGCCGTCGCGGAACAGGTCGTCGATGGTGATGGTCTTGCCGATGGTGGTGTTAGGCCGTACCTTGATGCCCTTGAGCTCCAGATGGCGGTACTGGAAATCGTCCAGCACACTGTCCGGCAGGCGGTAGTTGGGGATGCCGTAGCGCATCACGCCGCCGATCTTGTCGCGGGCGTCAAAGATGGTCACATCGTAGCCCCAGCGTGCCAGCAGCACCGCAATGGTCAGGCCCGCCGGGCCGGAACCCACCACAGCCGCCTTCATGCCGTTCTTGGGGGCCGGGCCGGCGGTCATCTTGTTGGCGTAGGTGGTGGAGATGTAGTCCTCGATGATGGAAAAGTGCACCGGGTCGTGGCTGGGCATCCGGTTGCGCACGCAGTGGCCCTCGCACTGGTTCTCGTGGTTGCACACCAGACTGCACACGGTGGTGAGCGGGTTGTTTTCAAACAGCATCTGGCCTGCGGCGTCCATCTGGTTTGCCTTGAGCAGACGGATCACCTCGGGGATGTTGGTGTGGATGGGGCAGCCCTGCTGGCACAGCGGCTTTTTGCAGCCGAGGCAGCGGTTGGCTTCGTCCAGAATGTGTAATGCCATGGTTCCTCCTAAATCCCACTGGGGGTCTCAGTTTTGTTGCCGTTGTATCCAACATTGCATTGCTTTAATGATACACCCAATACGGCACGGTTACAAGAGCGGAATTGCTGATTTTTTGCCAGAATTTTTTGTCAATTCGTCAAAAAGATATTTTTTTGACGATATATTCCGCCCATCGGGGCCGGGTTTGCCCTGCACAGGGACCCGAAGTCGCTGGCAGCAGCCTGTGCCGCCGCCATGCGGGCGCAGTCGGCATCAGCTTGCGCCAGCTTTGCCAGTGAATGGGACACCGGCAGCGCTGCCTGCCCCAGCAGCGGTAAAGCGTCCTTGTGCGCCCCCAGCAGATGCAGGGCCGGCGGCAGCGGCGGCACCGTGTCGGCCGTATAGCCCAATGCAGCATCCATGGCAAGGCGGCGCATCCGGGCCCGGGGGTAGCGCACCGTGGTCAGGGCATCCAGCAGCTGCGGCAGACTGGTGCTCTGTCGCACCACGTGTTCCAACCGGTGTTCCAGCCCTTCGGACACTCCGCGCACCGCTGCAAAAGGCTCCGGCTTTGCGCAGGCCGCCCGCAGCAGGGCCAGCTCACACCGGCCTGCCACGTTGAAATCCGTGTACGCGCCGTCATTTTCTGCAGTTTTATACAGTTTCAACGCCTTTTCCGGTACAAAAGGTGCCACAGCATCTGCTCCGCCCTCGGCCCAGAGAGCCCGCAGAGCGCTGGCACTGGCAAATTGCGCGTGACCGCTCTCTTCCAGCGTCTGCCCGTGGTTGGCCCCCCTGCGGGGCAGCGGCACCGGGGTCATGCCTGCCCGCTGCTCCAGGATGGCGCGGCAGTACTCCACGGCCAGGTTGTTGTTCGGCTGGCTCAGCAGCGCCGCCATGGCAGGGTCGGCCCCCACGGCCTGCACTGCCGCCTGCCGGGCTGCCGCAAAGCTGCGCGCCCCGGCGGCCAGCTGCTGCTTCAGTGCCGCGCGGTAGGCCGCACTGTTCAGCACCCGGGCGGTTTCCAGCAGCAGGGCAGCGTCCGGGGTCTCGGCTCCGAACACCAATGCGTCGCACCCGGCGGCTGTCAGCAGATGCACTCCCGCCCGCGCAAAGGCCTCCGCTCCCGCGCAGGCCCAGGGCGCCGGCAGGGCAAACACGAAGTCTGCCCCGCATTCCAGCGCTGCACGCACCCGCACGCGCTCCGGCAGCAGCTGCAGCGCGCCCCGCTGGGTCAGCCCGCAGCTCATGGCCACCGCCACCCGCTGCGCCCCCAGCGCCCTTGCCTGCGCCAGCTGCCAGGCGTGCCCGTTGTGGAAGGGATCGTACTCTGCAATGATGCCTGCAAACTTCATGAGTCGGCTCCTTTGAAGCAAAAAGATTGTTAAAATGATATCATATACACAGAAAAAGCCCTGCTTTCTGTGCATTTGTGGGCAGGATGTACAAAAGCCTTGTACACAAGTTTTACCGCTTTGCCCGGATTGTGCCTTGAAAAGGCGCTGCTCCTATTATATAATAAACACAGGAATCTGTAAAATTCTGTCCGCAGAGTTCCAAAAATGCGAGCAGAGCAAAAACATACAGGAGGCAACACAGATGAAAGTTCTGGTTATTAACTGCGGTTCTTCTTCCCTGAAGTATCAGCTGATCGATATGGACGGCGAGAAGGTGCTGTGCAAGGGCCTGT
>CABQHF010000048.1 GCA_902463905.1 uncultured Faecalibacterium sp.
AGGACAACCCCTGGGAGCAGCTGAAGAACAACTACCCCATCGGCAGCACCTTCCATGCTCCGGTCGTGTCTCTGACCAAGTTCGGTGCTTTCGTCCGCATCCTGCCGGGTGTTGACGGTCTGGTCCACATCAGCGAGATCAGCAATGACCGCGTTGAGAAGGTCTCCGACGCACTGAAGGTCGGCGATATGGTCGATGTGAAGCTGCTGGATGTTGACTTCGACAAGAAGCGCATCAGCCTGTCCATGAAGGCTCTGCTGAACAACGACGCTGAGTGATCAGCCGCCTGTTTGAAGCATAGCTTCTGACACATGCGATCAACAGCCCTGTTGCCGGGAAAACGGCGGCGGGGCTGTTTTTGTTAGAGCGCTCGCCCTCTCAGGCGCGCTGCGCCAGCTCTCCCAAAGGGAGAGCCTCTGGCGAAACTGGCAGCTTTGCATGGGATGCCAAGGCCTCTCCTTTTGGGAGAGCTGGCATTGCGTAAGCAATGACGGAGAGGGCGAGAATGCTGATAAAAAGAAATTTATTATGCTGAAATTTATCAAGAAGCACTGGGAAGTGCTGAGCTATCTGATCTTCGGCGTGCTGACCACCCTGCTCAACATCGTGCTGTATGCCCTGTTCAACAAGCTGTTCGGCTACACCGCCGCCAACAGCTGGGGCAACGTGCTGGACAACATCCTGTGCATCCTGTTTGCCTACGTCACCAACCGGGCCTTCGTGTTCCGCAGCAAGACCCGGGGCCGGGAGATGGCAAAGGAGTTCGGTGCATTCGTCACCTGCCGTCTGGGCACACTGGTACTGGACGCCGTCATCATGATGGTGGGCGGCAACCTGCTGGCGGCTCAGGGCACGGCGCTGATGGAAAATCTGATGAGCGGTGTGCTTGGTGTGCTGGCCCGCTGGTTCAGTCCGGATACGCTGGTGTACGGCGTTCAGGCATTGAGCGCAGCTTCAGCGGTGGATGGTTCTGCTGCCATCGCCATCATCGGTGGTGCCGATGGCCCGACGGCGATCTTCGTCAGCGGTTACAGCGCACAGACTTTGTGGGGCTTATGCGTCAAGGTCTTTTCCAACGTGATCGTGGTGGTGCTGAACTATGTGTTCAGCAAGCTCATCATCTTTAAAAAGAAAAAATAATTTTTTAGGAGGTACGGTCTTATGAAACGTGGTCTGAAAGGTTTTGCATTCCTGGTCTCCGGTCTGGTGCTGGGCATCATCGGTGCAACGGTGTCGGCAACGGCCATTGCCCTGAGCGCTGTCGGCATGGCAAAGGTGCGCCGTGCCAACAAGAATTAAGGAGGACGACAACATGACCCGCGAAGAAATTCTCTCCCATGTCGATCACACCCTGCTGAAGCCGGAGGCCACCTGGCCCCAGATCCAGACTCTGTGTGATGAAGCCATTGCCAACCACACCGCATCCGTCTGCATCAACACCTGCTACGTCAAGCAGGCTGTGGAGTACATGGCAGGCCGCATCCCGGTGTGCTGCGTGGTGGGCTTCCCTCTGGGTGCCATGGACACCGCCAGCAAGGCCTTTGAGGCAAAGACTGCCATCGAAAACGGCGCTTCCGAGGTGGACATGGTCATCAACATCGGCCGCCTGAAGAATAAGGAGTACGATGCCGTCCGCGAGGACATCCGTGCCGTGAAGCAGGCTGTGGGCGACAAGATCCTGAAGGTCATCATCGAGACCTGCCTGCTGACCGATGAGGAAAAGGAAACGATGTGCGACATCGTCTGCGAGGCAGGCGCGGACTACATCAAGACCAGCACCGGCTTCTCCACCGCAGGTGCCAACTTCCACGATGTGGAACTGATGGTCAAGGGCGTGCATGGCCGCTGCAAGGTCAAGGCTGCCGGCGGCATTTCCACCGTGGAGGATATGGAGACTTTCCTTGCACTGGGCGCTGACCGTCTGGGCACCTCCCGCGCTGTCAAGATCCTGAACGGCGAGCAGGCAAAGGGCTATTGATCGGATCCTGCAAGAAAGGCGCAGCTGAGGCTGTGCCTTTCTTTTTTGCATTTGCAGCAGAAAACCGGCAAAACCTTCATCAATTTCAGAGAGTTGTATAAAAAGAGTGATACTCTTCTTGACAATCTGACGAAGCAATGATAGAATACTGAACGTAACAACTGAATACCGACTTATCAAGAGCGGCTGAGGGGACAGGCCCTGTGAAGCCCGACAACCTGTGCGAAAGCATAAGGTGCCAAATCCTGCGGGAAACCGGAAGATAAGAGTGCAACGCTCAGAGCTTTCGGCTCTGGGCGCTTTTATTTTTTCATGGTACATGGCTTGATGAATGGTAGAAGCTGCAAGATACACACCCTGTTGTAAAAACTGTTTAGGAGGCAAAACCAATGGCAAGACACCTGTTTACTTCTGAGTCCGTCACCGAAGGACATCCCGACAAGATCTGCGACCAGATCTCGGATGCGATCCTGGACGAGATCCTGACCCACGACCCCGACGCCCGCGTGGCCTGCGAGACCTGTGCATCCACCGGTCTGGTGCACATCATGGGCGAGATCACCACCAGCTGCTATGTGGACTTCCAGAAGGTCGTCCGCGAGGTGGTGGCAGATATCGGCTACACCCGCGCAAAGTTCGGCTTTGACGCCGACACCTGCGCCGTCATCTCCAACATCGACGGCCAGAGCCCCGACATCGCCCTGGGCACCAACGACCAGGTGGGCGGTGCCGGCGACCAGGGCATGATGTTCGGTTATGCCTGCGACGAGACCCCGGAGCTGATGCCCATGCCCATCAGCCTGGCCCACAAGCTGGCCAAGCGCCTGACCGAGGTGCGCAAGAGCGGCGAGATGGACTATCTGCGCCCGGACGGCAAGAGCCAGGTCACCGTGGAGTACGACGAGAACAACAAGCCCGTGCGTGTGGACGCCGTGGTCATCTCCAGCCAGCACAGCGAGAGCGTGAGCATGGACCAGCTCCGTGCCGACGTGATGGAAAAGGTCATCAAGGCCACCATCCCCGCCGAGCTGCTGGACGAGAACACCAAGTACTATATCAACCCCACCGGCCGCTTTGTGGTGGGCGGTCCTCAGGGCGACACCGGCCTGACCGGTCGTAAGATCATCGTGGACACCTACGGCGGCTACGCCCGTCACGGCGGCGGTGCCTTCTCCGGCAAGGACCCCAGCAAGGTGGACCGCAGCGCTGCCTATGCGACCCGCTGGGTGGCCAAGAACATCGTGGCTGCCGGCCTGGCCAAGCAGTGCGAGGTGCAGGTGGCTTACGCCATCGGCGTGGCAAAGCCCGTGTCCATCATGGTGGACACCTTCGGCACTGGCACGGTCTCCGATGAGAAGATCGAGCAGGCTGTGGAAAAGGTCTTTGACCTGACCCCCGCTGCCATCATCCGTGACCTCGACCTGCGCAAGCCCATCTACCGCAAGCTGGCTGCCTACGGTCACATGGGCCGCGAGGACCTGGGCGTGAAGTGGGAGAACACCGACCGCGTGGATGCCCTGAAGGCTGCCGTGGCTGCTCTGTAAAGAAGAACCGGTAAATGAAGAAAAAGGCTCCTCTGCCGACCGGCAGAGGGGCCTTTTTGCATGGTGCGGCCGGAAGCGGCGGCGGGATGTGTCCATATGGAAAAGTAATACTTTTCTCGGAAAATCGGTGGATTTTTGCGACTGCGAAGGGAAATGGCTGTCTTTTTGTCGAAAACCCACAGTCTCTTTTTGAAAAAAGCAAAACAGATGTGCAAGGCGCAGAAAATCAACAGGTGAAACAAATTGATATGGCACAAACGTCAAATTGTGATAAAATAAAAGTAGATATGCGCATTTGTACGCAGATCGTTCGGATTGGAAAGCAGCAATAAGGAGTTGTGATTATGTCCATTGAAATTTCCCCCAAGTCGTTTTTCCAGCAGCCCAGTGTGGCAGACATGCGGCTGATCGCCTGCCCCGGTGCCGAGGAGCTTACCGGCCTGATCGACAAGCACCTGGTCCGTTGGGCCAAGGACGCCGGCATTGACAAGGAGACCTTCATCATCTCCTGCGACTGCCCCCGCTTCCAGAGCGGTGATGCCAAGGGTCTGGTCAAGGAGTCCGTGCGCGGCGACGATATCTTTATTGTGGTGGATCCCGGCAACTACAGCGTGACCTACAAGCTGTTTGACAACGTGAACCACATGTCCCCGGACGATCACTTTGCAAACCTGAAGCGCCTGATCCAGGCGGTGGCCGGCAAGGCACACCGCGTGTCGGTGATCATGCCCAGCCTGTACGGCGGCCGTCAGCATCGCCGTGTGGTGCGTGAGAGCCTGGACTGCGCCGTGGCCCTGCAGGAGCTGCAGACCATGGGTGTGCAGAACATCATCACCTTCGACGCACACGACCCCCGCGTGCAGAATGCTGTGCCGCTGATGAGCTTCGACAACGCCATGCCTACCTATCAGGTGCTGAAAAGCCTGCTGAAGAAGGACCCGGAGATCTCCTTCGACAAGAGTAAGTTCACCGTGGTCAGCCCGGACGAAGGCGCCATGAACCGCAACATGTACTTCTCCAGCGTGCTGGGCTGCAACCTGGGCATGTTCTACAAGCGCCGTGACTACACCCGCGTGGTCAACGGCCGCAACCCCATCGTGGCTCACGAGTACCTGGGCGAGAGCGTGGAAGGCAAGACCGTCTTTATCGCCGATGACATCATCGCTTCCGGCGAGAGCATGCTGGAAGTGGCCAGCAACCTGAAGGAGCGCGGCGCTGCCCGCATCATCGCCAACGCTACCTTCCCGCTGTTCACCAGCGGCCTGGCCAAGTTTGACCAGGCTGTGGCCGAGGGCAAGCTGACCTATGTGGTGGGCACCAACCTGACCTACCGCACGCCGGAGCTGCTGACCCGCGACTGGTATGTGGACGTGGATGTGTCCAAGTACGCTGCTTACTTCGTGGTGGCCCTGAACCACGACATGTCCGTTTCCAGCATCATTGATCCGCTGAAGAAGATCGAGGCTCTGCTGGCAAAGCGCAAGTGATCCTGAATATGCCGTACGCAAATGCGGCCGCACCCTGGTGGTGCGGCCGCATTTGTGCTTTGTCCCGGGAACAGTTTTCACAAAAATTGGAATACTAATATATTACTTTCGACAAAAAAGCCAAAACTGTATTTACAAACTACTTAAAAATGGTATCCTTTATACAGAATGCAAGCAGGGCGTACCTGCTTGGAACCGGACTCTTGGGAATTTAGAAGGGTCTGGAGACCGAAACCACACAAGGGGTGCAAGGGCACCCAACGGAAGGAGAACCTGTATGAAGCGCCGTGAATTTATGAAGCTCTCTGCTGCAGCCGCACTGGGAACCACTGTGGCTGCCATGGCACCCTCGGCTCTGGCTGCCAAGGACCGGCAGGAGACCAATGCCGCTCTGCGGACCGCACTGGACCGCAAGAACGCTGCCATGGGCCGTGGCGAGGGCAAGACCTTTGCTTATGACCCGGAGAACCCCTACCTGAACGTGAATGTGGGCCTGTTCCACGACGTGCCCGTTACCGTCAACGGCGAGACCGTTGGTCTGGCTACCTACTATCTGCCTGACGGCATGGATCCCTGGGCTCCGGCTGCCATTATTATGACCCCGGACCACACCACTGCCAAGGCCTTTGCCTGCTCTGCCACCGGTCTGCTGTGGCGTGCAGTGGCCCAGAAGAACCACATCGGCCTGGCCTTTATCGGCCCCAAGGACGGCGAGACCTGGAACCTGACCCTGAGCCCGGAGGGCCGTGACGACGCCACCATGCTGGACGCTCTGTATCAGCTGATGCGGAAAAAGAGCACCAAGCTGAAGGGTGCCTTCTCTATGGATAAGTCCCACACCGCTCTGGTGGGCTACAAGGAGGGCGGTGCTGCTGCGCTGCTCTTCGGCGGCCGTTGGGCCAGCGATTTCAGCTCCATCTGCGCTGTGGAGGCTACCGAAGTGCCTGCTGCCTCTCTGGAGGCTGTGGGCGGCCGGTATGTGCTGCCCTTCCCCGGTGACACCACCCGGGGCGTGGAAGAAGAAGCCATTGCCGCCAACACCGTGGACACCCCTGTGTGGTTCATCCGCTCCAAGGCCGACACCACCAACAAGGCAGCCCTGGATTATTACCTGAAGGCCAACCAGGCCGTGGCAAAGGGCAATGGCGTGTACGCCACCACCCGTGCCGGTTCTGCCGCTGAGGTGTGGGTCACTGAAAAGACCAAGTGCCCTGCTACCATCTGGAAGAAGTTCTCCGGCCAGAACAAGCGGTTCATGGCTCTGCAGCTGCCGGGTCGTGTGGCCAAGGCAGAGGATTTCAGCCGCAGCGGCTTTGACATCCACGAGGAGTGGGTCAACGGCGAGCTGCGCCGCTGGATGGTCTATGTGCCCACCAGCTACAACGGCAGCAAGGATGTGCCCCTGGTGCTGGTGATGCACGGCTACACCGCCTCCATGTACGCCATTGCAGAGGAGTCCCGTTGGTACGACGTGGCAGAGCGCAACGGCTTTATCGTGGTGTTTGCACAGGGCCTGGTGCGCCCGGCAGACCTGATGGGCAACATCCCCACTGCTATGTGGCTGGCAGGTGCCTTCTCCGGCCTGGCTGGCAAGGATACCGACCCCACGGTGGACCTGCAGTTCATCAACAGTCTGCTGGACCGCATGGAGCAGGATTACCGCATCGACAAGAGCCGTGTGTACGCCACCGGCCACTCCAACGGCAGCTTGATGACCTGGGCAACGGGCTGCAGCTTTACCCATCGCTTTGCCGCCATTGCACCCGTTGGCTATATGTCCACTCCCATGGAGGGTCTGGACCCCACCCTGCTGCTGCCCACCTGGACTTTCCTGGGTGAGTATGACTCGGCAGGCGTGGCACAGCTGGTGGAGGGCAACGGCACCGTGAAGGCCCTGCAGGGCTGGAACGCCCACAACGGCACCAACGAAAAGGCTGTGGTGGAGAGCACCTCCTATGAGGGCTCCTTTGTGACCAAGAGCTTTATGGGCCAGGGCAATGTGCCTCTGGTGAAGTACACCGTCGTGAAGGATACCCCCCACGTCTACCTCCAGGAGGAGAGCGTGGCCATCTGGGACGAGTTCTTTACCCAGTACACCCGTGGCGCAGACGGCGCTCTGTACTACCAGGGCGCACCTGTGGCAGCCGGAACCTATGAGGCCGGTGCCAACTGGTATGCTGCAAAATAATCAAGTCAAATGACAATAGCGGCCCCTCTGCCATTCCGGCGGAGGGGCCGCTGCGTTTGTGTTGGGGTCACAGCTGGTTGCTGCGGAGGAACCGCACCAGAGCCGGCAGCTCGTAGGCCAGCATCAAAAACCAGCCCAGGGCGTAGCTGTAGGGCAGGGCCTCGATGTCCATGTGGAACCGGAGCACCAGCAGGGCGGCGGCAGCCACCCGGCCTGCCATGTTCAGCAGGCTGCTGTTGAGGGTGATCTTCAGGTCCCCTACGCCCCGGAAAAAGCCCTGGATGCCGTTGGTGGCGGCAGGCATCAGGTAGAACAGGGAGATCGTGCGCAGGAAACGCACACCCAGGTCCACGACCTGCGGGTCGGTGGCAAAGAGCAGGATGATGGGCCGGGCAAAGGCTAGGCAAAGGGCAGAAAGGCCCAGTGCATACACGAACTCCATGCGCATGCCGCAGCGGAAGCCCTGCCGCACCCGGTCCTTTTTGCCGGCACCCCGGTTCTGGGCCATAAAGGTGGTCATGGCGTGACCGATGTTCTGCTGGGGGGTATAGGCAAAGTCATCAATGCGGGAAGCAGCGGTGAAGGCGGCCATGGCGCTGACACCCATGGTGTTCACGATGGCCTGTACCGCGATCTTGCCCAGCTGCACGGTGGCTTGCTGCATGGCGCTGGCCCAGCCGTAACTCACGGTCTTGTGCAGCAGGCTGCTGTCAAAGATCAGCCAGCGTCTGCCCAGCTGCAGCACCGGCACCTTCCGGCGGACGTACAGGATGCAGAGCAGGCAGCACACGGCCTCGCTCAGCACGGTGGAGAGGGCGCAGCCCTCGCTGCCCCAGTTCAGCGCTTCCACAAAGAACAAATCGCCGCCGATATTCAGCACCGAGCTGATCATCAGAAAGTACAGTGCGCTCTTGCTGTCACCCAGGGCGCGCAGCGTGGCGGCCAGAAAATTGTAAAAGAAGGTGAAGATCAGACCCGCAAACACGATGCGCAGGTAGCGGACGGCAATGGGCAGGATCTCGGTCGGCACCTGCAGCAGCCGCAGCAGCGGGTTTGCCAGCAGGATGCACAGCAGCGAGAAAGCCAGCGAGAACACCGTACCGGCGATGGCGGTGGTGGATACCTGCCGCTCCACCAGCTTGGTGTCTCCGGCACCAAAGGCGGTGCTGACCAGAATGCCGGCACCCAGACACATCCCGTTGATGAACAGGATGGCCAGAGTCATCAGGGGATTGGCAGTACCCACGGCGGCCAGTGCATCCTCACCCACGAATTTGCCCACGATGATGCTGTCGGCGGCGTTGTAGGTGAGCTGGAACAGATTGCCCAGCACCAGCGGGATGGTAAAGTTGATCAGCAGCGGCGTGATCTTGCCGCTGGTCATATCTTTGGTCATGGTAAATGCAAAGTCCTTTCCTATTATAATAGATTCTGCCGGCCGCTGAACACGGCCAGAGCCGAGCGGCTGATGCCGTTGGCCACCAGCTTGGCCGCTGCGTGCAGGGCCGCCCCGGCGCTGGCACTGGCCGGGATGGCATCGGTGCGCAGCACCTGCTGGGCAGCACGCTGGGCGTCCTTGCTGGAGACAGCAGCCACATTGTCTACCACATAGGAGTTGAAGTTCTTGGGCACCAGCCCGAAGCCGATGTCCGGGATATTGTGCGGCCCGGTGACCCCGCCGGTGAGAGCCTGGCACTCAAAAGGCTCCACGGCCACGATGCGCACATCGTTGGTCCAGGCCTTGATGGTCTCGCCCACGCCGGTCACGGTGCCGGCGCTGCCCACCCCGATGGTGATGGCGTCCACCAGACTGGCTCCCTCGCGGGCGATATTCTTCAGGATGGCGGGGCCGGTGACCCGGCGGTGATACTCCGGGTTGTTGTCGTTGGCCAGCCAGTCGGTATAGTACCAGCCGTTGGAAGCGGCGGTCTGCGCGGCCATGGCGCGTGCCCCAGCCAGCCCGCTGCGGGCGGGGCTGTGCAGGATCTGGGCACCCAGCCGCAGCAGGTTCTCCTGCCGCATGGCGGGGGCGTCTTCCGGCATCACCAGCACCACCGGGTGCCCGGCGGTCAGGCCTGCCAGCGTGAGGGCCGTGGCAAAGGGGCCGGAAACTGCCTCGATGATGGGCTGCCCGGCAGCCAGCTGGTTCTGCTCGATGGCCAGGGCCAGCATCCCCTCGGCCAGGCCGTCCCGCGCGGTGCCGGTGGGGCCGTTGAAGTCCAGATAAGCGAACAGCCGCCCCTTCAGCCCGTTGGCAGCAGCATAGCCCCGCAGCTCCACAACGGGGCAGGGGGCAAGGGTCTGGTAAAAGTTCGGGTAGATCGGCACAGAAGGCCTCCTTTCATGTGGGATACAACAACCTTATCGTAACGCAAACCGGGCAGCGCGTCAAGAAGCGTTTTGGCAAAAACAGCGAATTTTTGCCGGATTTTTTGGAAAAATGCGCCGGAAGCCTTGACAAGGGCGGTGGGTTCTGGTATACTCCATCCGTAAAGCAGATGAACTTTACATCATAACTGCGAAACGCGGGCAGAACACCGGGGGTCAAGCGCAATGGCAAAAGATCTGGAAATGGGGTATCTGCTCGATTTTTATGGCGAAGTGCTGACCGAGAAACAGCGGGAAATGCTGCGCCAATACTACAACGATGACCTGTCCCTGAGCGAGATCGGCGAGAACTTCGGCATCACCCGGCAGGGCGCACGGGACGCCATCAAGCATGGCGAGACCACCCTGAAGGAGCTGGAAGAGAAGGTCGGCTTTGCGGCCCGGTACCGCCGGGTGCAGCAGAAGCTGGAGGAGCTGGAACAGCTGGTGATCGACGCACGGTTCGAGTGCACTGGTCCCAGCGCCTGCCTGACCACCACCGAGTATGCCGACACCCTGAACAAAATGCTGGGCATCATCCGCTCGATCGACGAGGCAAATGAGGACTGAACCGAAAGGAGCACCGCACAATGGCATTTGAATCCCTGACCGACCGCCTTGCCGGTGTGTTCAAAAAGCTGCGCGGCCACGGCAAGCTGACCGAGGCTGATATCAAGGCAGCCATGCGGGAAGTGCGCATGGCCCTGCTGGAAGCCGACGTCAACTACAAGGTGGCCAAGGACTTCTGCGCAAAAGTGTCGGAGCGCGCCATGGGCCAGGAGGTCATGGAGAGCCTGACCCCGGCACAGCAGGTGGTCAAGATCGTCAACGAAGAGCTGGTAGCCCTGATGGGCGGCAGCGAAGCGGCCCGCCTGAACCTCAAGAACAAGGGCCAGACCGTGATCATGCTCTGCGGCCTGCAGGGCAACGGTAAAACCACCCATGCCGCCAAGCTGGCCAAATACTTCATCAAACAGGGCCGCCGCCCCATGCTGGTGGCCTGCGACATTTACCGCCCTGCGGCTATCGACCAGCTGCAGGTGGTGGGCAAACAGGCCGGTGCGCCGGTGTTCACCCTACCGGGTGCCAAGCCCCCGGAGATCGCCCGCAAGGCGCTGGCCCACGCCAAGGACTACGGCAACGACATCGTGATCCTGGACACTGCCGGCCGTCTGCAGATCGACGAAGTGCTGATGCAGGAGCTGGTGGACATCAAGGAAGCCGTTCCGGTGGACGAGACGCTGCTGGTGGTGGATGCCATGGCCGGCCAGGACGCCGTGAACGTGGCCAAGACCTTCAACGAGACGGTGGGCGTGGATGGCATCATCCTCACCAAGACCGACGGCGACACCCGCGGCGGTGCTGCCCTGTCGGTGCTGGCCGTCACCGGCAAGCCCATCAAGTTCCAGGGCACCGGCGAGAAGCTGGATGATTTGGATGTGTTCCACCCGGATCGCATGGCCAGCCGCATCCTGGGCATGGGCGATGTGCTGAGCCTCATCGAGCGCGCACAGGACGCTGCGGACGAAAAGGCCGCAGCAGAGACCGCCAAGCGGATGATGGAGAACAAGTTCGACATGAACGACATGCTGGACCAGTTCGCACAGATCCGCAAGATGGGCGGCGCAGGCGCGATGCTGAGCATGCTGCCCGGTGCTTCCGGCATCGACCCCAGTCAGGTCGACGAAAAGGCGTTCGACCGCATCGAGGCCATGATCTATTCCATGACCAAGGAAGAGCGCGAGAAGCCCTCCATCATCAACCCCAAGCGCAAGCGCCGCATCGCCGCAGGCAGCGGCACCACCGTGGCGGACGTCAACAAGCTGCTCAAGCAGTTTGAGATGATGCAGAAGATGATGAAGCAGCTCAAGAAAAGCCCCAAGGGCTTTGCCCGCAAGCTGGGCGGCATGATGGGCAACCCCAATGCCTTCCGCGGCATGAGATAACCAAGGTACACAACCCCCACGGGTTTGTAACATAAATAAAAAACAATATTTTTCTGGAGGATATCTATTATGGCAGTTAAGATTCGTCTGCGCCGCGTTGGCGCCAAGAAGGCTCCCTTCTATC
>CABQHF010000049.1 GCA_902463905.1 uncultured Faecalibacterium sp.
GCGCATCCCCGGATCAGATCGAGGGCGGCATTCTGGGCAGTGTGGTGCCGGTGCTCAGCGGCCGGGTACTGGCGGCATTGCACATCCTGTGCAGCGCCCGCATCCTGACCGTAGGGCCGGGCTTAAAAAGCGGCATCAAACTGCGGCTGGACAATCCCGCCCAGCTGGGTGCCGAGCTGCTGTGCGGCGCCGTTGCCGCGCTGGCAGAGAGTTCCGGGCCGCTGGTGGTCATCTCGGCGGATACCGCCATCTCCATGATGGCGGTGAACGAGAAGCAGGAACTGGTAGGCGGCACGATCCTGCCGGGGCCGCAGCTCTCACTGGAAGCCCTGGTGAAGAACACCGCCCAGCTGCCGCAGATCGACCTTGCCGTCAAAGCGCCGGTATCCATTCTGGGCAAGAACACCTCCGCCTGCCTGCAGAACGGCTTTATTCTGGGCACCGCCAGCCAGCTGGACGGTCTGGCTACGCGGTTCTGCGCCGAACTTGGCCCACAGACCGCATTTTATGCCACTGGCAATCTTCCCTGCGCCATCCGAGATGCCTGCCGCACCCCTATCCGCTACCGTGAGACTCTGATCACCGATGGTCTGTACCGCATCTGGCAGAAAAACCGCAAAGGATAAACGAGAAAGGAAACCCACTTATGAAGATCGCAGTCCCTTATGAAAATGGTCAGGTATTCCAGCACTTCGGCCGCTCCGAACAGTTCAAGATCTACACCGTTGAAAACGGCCTGCTTCAGGACGCCGCTGTCGTTCCCACCAACGGGCAGGGCCATGGCGCCCTCGCCGGTTTTCTGGTGCAGAACCATGTGAACGTCGTCCTCTGCGGCGGCATCGGCGCAGGGGCACAGAATGCCCTTGCCCAGGCGGGCATCCAGCTGTTCGGCGGCCTTTCCGGCAGTGCAGACGCTGCCGTGACGGAGTATCTGGCCGGCCGTCTCGTCTTTGACCCCAACGCCTGCTGCGGCCACCATGGCCACGGGGAAGGCGGTTGCACCGGGAATTGTCATTGATCGCCCTCCCTCGCTCCGCGGGGCCGTGCTGTTCGAATCCTCCCGGTCGCTTAAAAAAGAAAAGCAATCCAAATCCGAACCATTTTCCTCGGATGCGACTTCTGTCGCTTCTCCAAAGGTGACGGTCTGTGTTCCTTCCTTATAATTGAAGGTTATCAAAACCTTATCGTCGTACAGATAAATCGAATTGATGAACGTATCCACCAACGCTTGCCGCTGGTCTTTCAGGTTCATGTCCAGCTTACGGAACCTCATCAGCCAGAAACGGATGAACTCTTCGGTC
Source organism: uncultured Faecalibacterium sp. (assembly GCA_902463905.1). Lineage (GTDB taxonomy): Bacteria > Bacillota > Clostridia > Oscillospirales > Ruminococcaceae > Faecalibacterium. The sequence goes on from CABQHF010000049.1 coordinate 1,302, forward strand.
ACTTTCGACTTCGCCAGCTTTTCTTCTGCAATACGGGCCTCAAGCTCACGCTTGGTTTCTTCCAGCTGCTCCAACCGCTCCTTGGTGGAACTGGTCAGGATGCCCGCCTGAATCGCATTGAGCATATTCTGGATACCCGATTCCGCATCCCGGAGCTGCTTCTCATAGAGGGGAAGGTTGGTGTTCTCCCGGTCTTGCAGCTCCATGACCTTGGCGATGATGGATTCCATAGCGGCATCGTCCCGAACAAGCTGCATGGTCTGGTTCACCATCAGATCTTCCAGCCACTGTTTACGGACAGTTTTCTTCTTGCAGCCTTTATGCTTTTTGGCAGTAGCGCATTTATAATAGCGGTGAACTTCGCCCGTCCGGCTCGTGCCGCTCTCACCAAACATCAGCGCACCGCAGTAGCCACAGTGCAGCTTGGTGGTCAGCAGGTAATCGTCCTCTGCCTTTCTACGGGCAGGAGCTTTCTTGTTTTTCAACATCTTTTCCTGCACATCGTTGAAAAGCTCTGTGGTCACAATGGAGGGAATCGCATCGGGAATCAAAACCTCACGATATTTTAGCTCACCAATATAGCGGCGATTGTTCAACATATGCTGGATGGTGTTGAAGGTCATCGGCCCACCCCGCTGGTTCTTGATACCCTTTTCATTCAGCCAATCTCGGATCTCTCGCATGGTCTGACCATCGTTGTACCGCTGGAAGGTTTCTGCTACAAAGGGAGCGGTCAACGGGTCAATTTCAAAGCGGTGGTCTGCGTTGATGTTATAGCCAAAGGGAATGGCACCGCCAGTGAACTTGCCCTTGAGGGCATTTTCCGTCATGCCACGAATGACCTTTTCAGACAGGTCAGCGGAATAATACTCGGCATAACCTTCCAGCACCGATTCCAGAATGATGCCTTCCGGCCCCTCGGAGATGATCTCGGTGGCAGACATGAGCTTGACACCATTTTTCTTCAATTGGGTCTTATACCGGGCACTGTCGTAGCGGTTTCGAGCAAAACGGTCGAGCTTCCAGACCAGCACAATGTCAAACAGCTTTTTGTCGCTGTCTTTTATCATCTGCTGAAACTCCGGGCGATTGTCCGTCTTGGCAGAGATGGCACGGTCGATGTAGTGCTTGACGATGGTGATGCCGTTCTTTTCGGCATAGGCGGTGCATTCCCGGATCTGACCTTCGATGGATTCTTCGCGCTGATTGTCACTGGAATAGCGGGCGTAGATCACGGCGGTCATGGCAAGCACCTCACTTTATGCATCATGGAACAGCAGAACGTTCATTCAAAACGTTGTTTCGTATAATGTATATATCATAATTCAAAAGCGATTGCAAGATATTTTTCATAAAAACAAACTTCCACAGAGTCCATTATCACCATGAAACCCTGTGGAAGCTGTTATGAAGGAGAAAATTGGAAAGTGGCAAATTTTTCAGAATCAGCGGTCTGTGTGCGTCAGACTGCTTTTGCTTCTGTTCCCTCCGGGAAGATAATCTTGTTCACAAAGAAGAAAATCACCATGGAGATGCCACCGTTAAGCACAGTGGTACCGATGTTGTAGATGAAGTCGGGTACTAGCAGACCGGCTACAGCCACCCAGATGCAGTTGATGGAGTTGACGATGCAGGTGATTACGCAGAAGGCCAGCACATACCAGCCAATCTGCTTGGCAAGGTTGCCCTTGCTGCGGAAGACAAAATTGCGCTGGATTGGAAAGTTGATGCACTCGCCGATGACCATCGCGATCATGTAGGCACAGAAATAGGGCAGACCACCGTGAGCAGCATCGTAGCCGAGAATGTTCCACTTGAAAGTCTCGCCGAACAGGGTGATGTCAATGCCCGGCCAGCCGAAGTCTACCACCGGCAGACTGGCGAACGCCTTGGGCAAAAACTGCAGCAACAGATATTTGAACACCGTGATGAGGTTGGACACGATGACAAACAGCCCACCCTCGCGCATCCACTTGGCAGCGGCAGGGTGCTTGGCCGCAAAATTGCTCCAGAAATTCATTCTATTCCTCCCGTATCACTTGGACTGCTCATCCAGTCGTGCCTGATAGCGGCTGTTGGCCACAAAGTTTTGCACCAGCCCCACCAATGCTCTTACAATGCCGATGATCCAGAACCCTTTTGCCTCCAGTACCAGACCGTCCACAAATTCATCGCCAATCGCGCCACCGGTCATCTGAGCTAGACCACGGAGCGGCATATTATACTGGAACAGGATATTCAGGTCTGGTTTGCCACGCTTTTCGCCGGACTTCAACAGCAGGGTCAGCACTCCGGCCACCAGCCAGCACAGTGGGCTGCGGCTGTGGTTCAATTCGCCCAGCGTCATGGTGCGGTCGATGACGACTTTGTCTTCCCACACCGGATGGCCCAGCAGGGCCTCAAACTCAGCGGTTGGCACGTTCTTGATGTCGCCGGTCTGGTAATGGAGCAGGCCCTTGCCCACATAGGGGTCCGGGGCATCAGTACCCTGCACAGGAAGCGTTGCTTTCAGCCGGATATCCTGCACATTGGCACCGATGAGCAGTTGATAATTGCCGCTCTCAACCTCCCAGCGGTTGGTTTTTACATTCCAGTAGCGGAATGCCTTGTCATCCAGCGGGATAGTAACGGTCTTGCTTTCGCCCGCTTTCAGGAACACTATTGCGAAGCCTTTCAGTTCTTTTGACGGACGGAAGATTTCGGCATCCGGTTTGCTGATGTACAGCTGCGCAATTTCAGAACCGTCCCGGTCACCCGTGTTCGTAAGAGTAAAGGTCGCCTTTTCGGTATCTGCTTTCAGGTCAGAGTAAGAAAAGGTCGTGTAACTCAAACCATAGCCGAACGGATATCGTACAGCTTTATCCGCTGTTTCGTAATAGCGGTAACCGACATACAGGCCCTCACGGTATTCAGTATTCCGCTTTTTGCCGGGGAAGTAGTTTGCGGCGGGAGTGTCCATATAATTCAGTGGGATAGTCTCGGCCAGCTTGCCGCAGGGGTTCTGCCAGCCTGTCAGCACGTCCAGCATGGCACCGGCACCAGCCTGCCCGCCCAGATAACCGTGCACGACCGCCTTGCACTTTGCCGCCCAGTCGGTCTCAATGACACTGCCCGCACTGACCACCGCCACGATATTTGAGTTGACCGCAGCTACCGCATCCAACAGTTCTTTCTGCACGGTTGGAATGCAGATATGGGTACGGTCCAAACCTTCGCTCTCGCTGGATTCATCCAGACCGATGCACAAAATTACGATGTCTGCCAGCTTGGCCTGTGCCACAGCTTCGTTCAGATAGGCCTTGTTCAGCTTACCGCTGCGCTCGTAACCAGTACAATAGCCCACAAGGTTCAGCCCGGCGGTTTCGACCAAATCGATCAGCTTATCTACCTTGGTGGGGTTCACCATGCTGGAACCGGCTCCCTGATAACGCGGATTCTTTGCAAAGTCCCCGATAAGGGTGATTCTTTTTCCGTGCTTCAACGGCAGGATGTTTTCCTCATTTTTCAGCAGGACGACGCTCTCGGCAGCGGCTTTCCTGGCCAGCTAGTGGTGTGCTGCTTCATCGAATTTCTTCGGAGCCTTTGCTATGGCTTCGTTTGTGGAGAACGCCAGCTCCAACAGCTCGTCCACACGCTCGTCAATGATGCACTCACTCAGTTCGCCATTCTCCACGGCTTTCAGCAGGCGGCGGGCTACACCCAGACCGGGCGAGGGCATCTCCAGAGTAGAGCCGTTTTTCAACCCCTCCACATGGTCGTTTGCCCCGCCCCAGTCGGTGACAACAACGCCGTCAAAGCCCCAGTCTTTGCGCAGAATATCAACCAGCAGATGTTTGTTTTCGTTCGCATACACGCCATTGACCTTGTTATAGGAGGACATGATAGCCTTGGGTTTGGCTTCCTTGACAACGATCTCAAAGGCTGTCAGGTACAGTTCCCTCAGTGTGCGCTCGTCCAGAATGCTGTCGTTCGCCATGCGGCGCAGTTCCTGGCTGTTGGCGGCGAAGTGCTTGGGGCAGGCAGAGACGCCGGTGGACTGGATGCCGCGCACATACCCGGCCGCCATTTTTCCGGAGAGGTATGGGTCCTCGGAAAAATATTCAAAGCTGCGTCCACACAGCGGGCTTCGTTTGATGTTCAGACCGGGGCCAAGCAGCACGTTCACCCGGTAGGATGCGGTTTCCTCGCCCAATGCTTTTCCAATTTCCTCCCCCAGTGCAGGGTCCCAACTGTTGGCAATGGTAGCAGCAGTCGGGAAGCAGGTGGCAGGCTCAGACGGATTCAGACCGAGGTGGTCTGCCTCGCCTGCCTGTTTACGCAGGCCGTTGGGGCCGTCCGACAACCAGATGGACGGGACGCCCTGTTTGGGATAATTCTGTGTCTGCCATGTGTTCTTGCCAGAGAGCAACGCACATTTCTGCTCCAGTGTCAGCTTTGAAATAATATCCTGATGTTTCACGGAAAAGCTCCTTTCTGTGGAAACGAATCTTCCTTTGGAAGCGGGGCCGCGCCGCAGGTTTGCGCGACCCCGTTTCCAAAAGAGGTGCGGCTGTTTCGGAAACAGCCGCACCTGGTTAGGGATTTCTGGTTTTACCAGGTCACTTCAATGGTGCCGCCATTGTTGACCCAGGTACCGTACTTGTGTGCTGCGGAGATCGGGCCCGCTGCTTCCACGATCACCTCTGCGGTGCCGTCGCTCATCAGCTCCAGCCGCATATCCACATCAAAGGGTGCGTTCGGGTCGCCCTTTGCCAGCATGTAGGTGTATGCTGCACCTTCGTCCGGGGTATCGGCCAGCGTTGCGGTGGTCTTGAAGAAGTCATGGCCGCCGATTTTGAAGGTAAAGCCGCTCTCGCCCTCGGCAATGGTCAGGGCTGCGGGCTTGACCTCCCAGTCTGCGCCGCCCATACCGCCGCCCATACCGCCGCGCTTCGGCTTGGTGTAGTTGTCCGAAGCGATTTCTTCGGTGCCAAGGGTCACGGTCAGCTCACTGGTCTCACTCTCCGGAGCGGTGACCCACTCGTTGCTGCTCTTTGCCACAGCGGTGATGGTGTAATCGCCTGCTTTCAGCTTCTCGACATCAAAGTCGGCCAGACCTTCGTCAAACTTCACTTCCTGCTCCACCGGGCCGAAAATGGTCACTGCGATCTCGTCCGGGGTCACAGCCGTATCATAGGCGCTGCTGTTGGCCAGCTGCAGGGTCAGGATGCTGTGACCGTCATAGCTGTAGGCCAGTTCCGGAGCAGGCAGGGTACCGCTGATGCTGTAGTCTGCCAGCACGCCCTTGCTCATGGTGTAATCCGCTGCCACGGCAAAGACCTTTGCGGTGTATTCGCCGTAGGCACAGCGGGTCAGTTCACTGACGCTACCGGTGTACTCTGCAGAGCCGTCGGCGTTGACCACACCGCCGTACTTGAAGTCGTCGTCATCGTTTGCAGAGCCCTTCTCGCACAGGTAGATCAGGTACTGTGCTGCGTTGTCCACGCCGGAGAAGGTGTAGCTGTCGCCCGACACCGTAAAGGAAGCCGGTGCATCAATGGCCGTGGCCGTGCTGGCAGCCGAGGATGCTGCGGTGGTGGTTTTGGTATTGCTGCCGCCCAGCACCTGTTTCATGTAGCGGGAATAGATGCTCCAGTTCGTGCCCACTGTGGTCGAGCAGCCGGTCAGGGCAAGCACCAGCAGAGCGCTTACCGCACAGGTCGCCGCATGTTTTCTGAGCTTCATGTTATTTGCCCTCCTTGCTTGCCTCAAAGGACGCCACGATGCCAGTGATCGCCGATGCCAGAAGCAGGATCAGCAGACCAACGACCGGCACCAGACCGCCGCGGGAGTTGTACATCATAATACCGTTCACTTCGTCGGCCCAGACCGGGAAGCTGTTGACAAAGAACAGTGCTTCGGCTGCGGCCACGCTCAGCACGCCCAGCGGGAGTGCCGCATCGGTCAGCTTGCGACTGCCCTTGCCGATGCCGGAGAAGGCATACAGCACAGCGGCCAGTGCCAGACCGCCAAGGACGAAGGCGTCAAAGTAGTTGAACACCAGACCGTAGATCGTAAACGCGACCAGCGATACAGCGCTCAGGACGGCTGCCGTCAGGCGCAGCTTGTTCGGTTTGGGTTCCTTGGGTGCGGGAACCGGTTCGGCCTTGACGTCTGCCGCAATGGCACCGCCTGCAAAGGCAACACCTGCCACGGCCAGACCAATGCCGCCGTAGGCCAGTGCTTTCTGCCAGCCGGGAACGATCTTTTCCACGCGGGTGTTGCTGCTCAGGCCGTTGACTGAGGTGGAACGGCTGGCCGCATACAGGTTGTGCTTGGTGGCAAGGCGCAGCAGCTTGAGGGCGTAGCCGTCGCCGTTGCTGATGTAGGTGCCGATGATGGAGTTGTCGCTGTTCCAGCAGGTATAGTCGATACCGGCCACCAGCTGCTCCAGCAGGCGGCTCTTGTAGCTGTTGCTGCCGGCATCGGTGGTCACATGGCCCTTGTATGCCCACTCGGTCTTCAGCACACCGGTCAGCAGGCTGGGGTTGGTGGCAACGTACCGCACACCGATGCGGTTGAAGCCGGTCATGATATCCATGGCACCGCCCTTGCACATGGGGCCTTCAAAGCTCTTGAGGTAGATTTCACGGATGGCCTGCTCGGTGGCAAACACGCCCAGGCTCTCGCGGTTAGCTTCCTGATCGTTGAGGGCAAAGTGCTTGATGCCGTACATGATGCCCAGTGCCTGCATGGCCTGTACTTCGTACCAGCCGACATAGTAGCCCATCACACCATCTTCAGAGTAATACTGCATATTGCGTCCGCCGAAGGCCGTGCGGTGGATGTTGCCGCCGCCGTACCACAGGCCGTTCAGGCTGCAGTAGATGGATTCCACACCCAGCATGTGGCCGCGGGCTGCAAAGCGCACTTTGTTCCAGGTGCGGGAGGTCATCACCTCGGACACCCAGCTCATGCAGCTTTCACCGGTAGCCACCAGACTGCCCTGCTGGATGCAGACGCCGTCATCACCGCGGGCCTGACTGGGCAGTGCCACATGTTCAATGGCACCGCAGCCGTTGGAGTCATTGCGCAGGCTCAGCATCTCATCCACGGTCAGCTGATCAATAAAGGTGTCCCAGATCTCGTCATCCTCCCAGGCAGCATCCTTCAGGGTGACAAAGCTCATGCCATTGTCTGCGCCCTGGGTGTACTCGCCGACCGAGGGAACATCGGTCAGAGTCTCCACATAGCTGTCGTACCAGTCACCGCGCAGGTCCTTCATCATGTCCTCGTTGGCAGTCACGGCAAAGGCCGTTGCGGGGAAGGTGCCTGCCCAGTCGCTGCGGGTCAGGTAGGTAAAGTCCACGCCGTAGCTGGACAGCTGATCGTGATCGAACTGGTTGGTGACCTCTACATCCTCGTCATAGCGGCTGAACCGATAGGATGCATCGTCCAGCGAGGCTTCCGACCAAGTATAAGTCTTGGAGGCATCGCCGTCCACCGCATTGCCGCGGGCGTCGATCATGCCGTTTGCCGAGGTGTAGCCCTTTGCGGCCAGAATGTTGTTCAGGGCATCATGGGCATCCTCGCCAATGGCAAAGTAGTAGTCGCCCGCGCTCAGGATATAGCCGCGTGCCTTGTTGCAGTCGTAGCTGGCCAGCAGATACCGCTCAATGGGCACCTTCACCGTGACGGTCGCGCCCGGCTCGATGTCCTCGGTCTTTTCAAAGCCCGCCAGCTGGATGGCGGATTTTTCGACCTTGTTGCTGACCTCATAGTCACCATACGGCGTCTGGGCGTAGACCTCCACGACGCTCTTGCCGGCCACGCTGCCGGTGTTGGTAACATCCACCGTAACGGTGTAGGTGTCAGAAGCACTGTCGTAGTCCACGCTCTTGAGCTTCTGGTCAAAGGTCGTGTAGCTCAGACCGGCACCAAAGGTGAAGTCCATCTCATCTGCATAGTTCCATGCGCTGCCGGTGGTGCTGCCCACGGCATCGTTGGCACCGTAACGGCCCATCACGCAGTCCTCGTAACGGGTCTCGTAATATTTGTAGCCGACGTAAATGCCCTCGGCGTAGATGACATAATCGTCCGAATGGTTTTCCGAAACGACGCCCTCTTCGTCGATGTAACCCATTACCTCACTGAGGTTTGCCCACTGACGGCTGTTTTCGGCCGCCGCATAGGTGCAGGCTGGTGCGCTGAGAGAGCTGACCGGATAGCTGTCGGCCAGCTTGCCGCTGGCGTTCACCTTGCCGCACATCACATTGGCCACGCCCTCAAAGCCCTGCGTGCCCGGAATGCCTGCAATGACCAGTGCATCCACGTCGTAGTCATATGCCCAGCCCAGTTCCATCATCTGGTCGGCATTGATGACCGCTACGATGCCCTTGAACATCCCGCTCTTTTTGCCAGCCTGCAGATAGCTCATCAGGTCCATTTCGTTCTGCATCAGGCCCATGTAATGGCGGGTGGTGCCGTTGTCGTCCACCAGCATCGCGCTCTCGGAGTCCTCGGTGCCGTAGCGGGTAAAGACGACCACTGCCACCGAACCGGTGGACTTCCAGCTGCTTTCCTGTGCCTTGACGTCTGCAATGGGTGCCTCGTACACGTTGCGGGCATCGGTGGTGCTGAGCTTACTGTACACGCTGGTGCTCAGGGTCAGGTTGACGTTGGAGGCACCAAACGTTTCGGTCATAGCATCGTTGAAGGTCACCATCGGGATGGCATCCACGGTGCTTTTGCTCTTGCTCTTGTTGTAGCGGGAGTTGGTGGAGCCATTGCCGAATACGGTCACTTTGGTGATGTCCGGCGCCAGCGGCAGAATATTGTTCTGGTTCAGCAGAACGACCGTGCCCTCTTCCGCCTGGGTCACATTCTCGGCTGCAGCAGCCATTTCCACCTTGAGGGCATTCGCCTTGCTGGAAATATCCTCGCCGTACTGTTTCAGCTCGGCTGCGCCATAGTAGGTCGTGTCCGTGGCATTCCCATCAGTCTGCACCACACGGCTGGTGGTCACATTCAGGGCCTGATTGATCATGCCCTGATTCTGAAACAGCAGCGTGGACGCTGCCATTTCATTTGCCAGAACAAGGCCGGTGGTGCCTGCCATGCCTTTCAGGAAGTCTCTGCGTTTCATCCTGTTCCTCCTTTTTCGTGTAAAACAGCATTCGATCTGCTCCGGTTCCGCATTCAGGAACTGCGTCCGGAGCTCCTGAACCTGTTGTAACACAAAAAATGCGGAGATGCCAAATCTCCGCATAACTTGTCACCGTGGACAGCACAACCTGTAATTTTAATACACAGAGCAATACTTCTGTGCATTATGTATACTGCATTGGATTTTCTGCAGCGCTCTTTGCCAGCAGCATTTGCGGTTTGCCGGGGTCGTCCTCTATCTTCATCCGCAGCCGCCGGATGTACACTGTTAAGGCACTGCTGTCAATGTAATCCCCATCGCAGTCCCACAGTGCATCCAGAATTTGTTCCTTGGATAGCACGGCATTCGGATGCTGCATAAAGAAGCAGAGCAGCTTGTACTCTGCGCCGGTCAGTTCCAGCAAGATTCCGTTTTTGTATGCCTGCCCCTGCAACAATCGGACGGTGATGCCATTGGATTCCAGCACGGTATCTCCTGCGCCGGACGCATTTGCACGGCGAAGCAGCGCATTGACCCGCGAAAGCAGGATACCCAGCTTGAACGGCTTGGTCAGGTAATCATCCCCGCCCAGTTCCAGTCCCATGATGATATTCATTTCCTCATCCGAAGCGGTCAGGAACAGAATCGGCACGTTGGATGTGCGCCGCACCTTCTGGCAGAAATCGAAGCCAGAGCCATCCGGCAGGGAAACATCCAGCACCAGCAGGTCATATTTTCTGTCTGACCACAGCACCTCGGCTTCTGCCAGCGTCCGGGCTGTATCCAGTGCAAAGCCCTGTTTCTTGAATGCAAAAGTCAGCCCACTGATCAGGCTCAGATCATCTTCCAAAAGGAACAGTTTTCTCATGATTCCCTCTCTTTTCTGCGTTTTGTGTGTCCTACAGGTTCAAAAGCATTATAAGTTTTTTCTGTGAACATTACAATGTGCGAAACGGAAATTGTTTCTTGCCGTGTGTTAAATATAAGTCCTACTATCACCGCTTTACTGCAATAAAATTTGCAAAACCATCTTGACGCACCCAACAAACCGTGATATTCTCTGTCACAAATCCCACTGCTTTTGTGGATTGGTTTGAAACCATCCACAAGATGTGGTCGTGTTCATTTTGAACACTGCCTCACCGTGGATTATCCCTGAAAGATT
>CABQHF010000050.1 GCA_902463905.1 uncultured Faecalibacterium sp.
TTCGTGGTGGAAACTGCTATTAAGGTGATTTTCAGCGATGAAATCATCGAACGGCTGATAGATTTGATTATGGATGCCCAGCAGCAGGAGAATACCCGGCTGCCTGTCCTGAAAGACCAGCTGCGGGATACAGAGAAGCGGCTGGCAAATCTTCTGGAAGCCATTGAACAGGGCATCCTGACCCCGACCACCAAGCAGCGGTTGGACGAGCTGGAAGCCCGGAAAGAAGCCCTGAACACCAGCATTCTGGAAGAAGAACTGAAAAAGCCAGTCCTGACCCGCGAATGGATGCGGTTCTGGTTTGAAAAATTCCGCAAGGGTGACATGAGGGACATGGAACACCAGCGGCAGATCATTGATACCTTTGTCAACTCGGTCTACGTCTTTGATGACCGGGTCGTGCTCAATTTCAACTTCACGGACGATTCCAAAACGATCTCCCGTGAAGAGGTGTTGGGTTCGAGTGCTGTGGAGAATGCTCCACCAAAAAAGCACGAAGGTTTCGTCCTTCGTGCTTTTCTTTTGCCTATCAGAACTTATCCTTATACAGTTCTCTGCTCATCTGTTTCCGAATTTCATCACGTCGTCTGTCGTAGACCTGCGTGTAAATTGCAAGGGTTGTACTGGGCTGTGCGTGTCCGGCTTCTGCGGCCACCGTTGCCACACCGATATTAGGGTTCGACAACAAAATGCTCACGAAGGTGTGCCGGAACATATGCGGATGGATTTTCTCGATTAGGGGTACATATCACAGAGCACATGATACGCTAGCCGTTTTTGTTTGCCCCCATTGCGGCAGATCCTGCTTTCTGCCGCAAATTGCATCAGATCCCGCCGTTTGCTCAATGAGTATTTCCCGCCGTCCCGTTATACTGGGAGAGAAATGGAATGAAACGATGGAGGAACAGACCATGAAATACGGTGTCATCGATGTGGGTGGCGGCCTGCGGGGCATTTACGGCGCTGGCGTGCTGGACCGCTGTCTGGAGGAGGACCTCCGCTTCGATCTCTGCATCGGCGTTTCGGCGGGCAGCGCCAATATGGCGTCCTATCTGGCAGGCCAGCATGGGCGGAACAAGCCCTTTTACGATGAATACTCCTTCCGCAGGGAGTACATGAGCGTGCACAACCTCATCCGCAAGCACTCCTATCTCGATCTGGGCTATGTCTACGGCACCCTCAGCAATGCAGGCGGCGAGAATCCGCTGGATTATGCGGCGCTTGCCCGCAGCCCGGCAGAGCTCTGCGTGGTGGCAGCCAATGCACAGAACGGCGAGGCGCAGTATTTCACCAAGGCAGACCTCCACCCGGACGACTACCGCATCCTCATGGCGTCCTGCTGCATCCCGGTCATCGACCAGCCCTGCGTCATCGACGGCGTGCCTTATTTTGATGGCGGCTTGGCCGACCCCGTCCCGCTGGAATGGGCCTTTGCCCACGGCTGCGACCGGGTGGCTCTCATCCTGACCAAGCCCATCGGGCTGGTGCGTAGTGATGCCCGGGACAAGCATCTGGCGCACCTGCTGCAGTCGCATTACCCCGCTGCAGCCGAGGGGCTGCGCCGCCGGGCATGGCGGTACAACACGGCTGTCCAGCGGGCGCAGGAGCTGGAGCGACAGGGCCTCGTCTGCATCATCGCCCCGGACAGCACCGAGGGAATGTCCACCCTGACCAAGAACCGCGCCTGCCTTGAAAAAATGTACGCCAAAGGCAAACAGGACGCCGAAGCGCTGGTGCGGTGGATGCAAAACACCAAACAAGATGAATCGGTGGGCACCTAGAGATAAAACCCGTTCATTTCCCTTGACAATATCCGCCCCGGACATTATACATATAATATGTACATACAGACAAAGGAGCCTGGAGCGGTATCGCTCTGGGCTTTTTTGCATTTTGTTGTTCTGCTGCGGACAGATAGAGGGGGGGGGTCCGCAGCAGAAGATAGGAAACATCAGTCGGTCCGCCGCAGCGGAAACGTGTCCGCCGGGCAGGACAAAAATGGAAAAGGGGCGTTTCAGAATGTACGAGGCGAAGCCCTATTTTTACCGGTTTGCCATCTGGTAGATGCGGACCATATCCTCCTGGGTCAGGTGCTTGGCGGAGCCGGTACGGGCACCGCAGGCGGCTACGCACCGCTGGGCCATCTCCTGCATCTGGGCCTCTGTGGGGTGGACCCCCAGTTCCCCCAGAGTGGTGGGCATCCCAATGTCCCGGTAGAAGGCCTCCATGGCCTCAATGCCCCGGAGAGCGGTGGCCTCGTCAGAGTCGGCCTCCGGCACCTCCATAACGTTTCGGGCAAACTGCACGAACCGGGGCAGGCAGTCCCGGTAAACGTACCGGGCCCAGCTGGGCCAGATCGCTGCCAGGCCGGCCCCGTGGGTCACATCGAACATTCCGCCCAGCTCGTGCTCCATCCGGTGGGACATAAAGTCGCCGCCGCTGTTGCCACAGCCAGTAAGGTCGTTGTGGGCCAGGCTGCCGGCCCACATGACCTCGGCCCGGGCGTCGTAGTTCTGGGGGTCGGCGTGGAGGACCCGGGCGTTCCGCATCACAGTCCGCAGCAGGCCCTCTGCCAGGGCATCGGTGATCTCCATGTTGCCGCCGCTGGTAAAATACCGCTCCATGGTGTGCATCATGATATCGGTGCAGCCGGCCTGGGTCTGGTAGTCCGGCAGAGTGGTGGTGAGCTCCGGGTTCATGATGGCAAATTTTGGCCGGGCCAGGTTGCTGTCGTAGCCTCGCTTTTCGCCGTTTTCCATGTTGGTGATCACACTGCTTTTGGAGGTCTCGCTGCCGGCAGCGGCAATGGTCAGCACGCTGGCCACCGGCAGGCATTTTTCAGCGGTGCGGATGTGCTCGTACAGGTCCCACACGTCCTTGTCCGGCTCTGCCAGTCCGTAGGCGATGGCCTTGGCGGTGTCGATGACGCTGCCGCCGCCTACCCCCAGCAAAAAGTCGATGCCCTGGGCCTGGCCCAGAGCGATGCCCTCCCGTACCTTGTCCAGCCGGGGGTTGGGCACCACGCCGCCCAGGGCCACCTGGAACAGGCCCTCCTGCTCCAGAGCCTGCTGTACCTGGGCCAGCAGCCCGGAGCGGACGGCACTGTGGCCCCCGTAGACCACCAGCACCCGGCTGCCGCCGTACTGCCGGACAAGGGAGCCTACACGCTGCTGGGTATCTCTGCCAAAGACCACCTGGGTGGGGGAATAATACTCAAAATTAAAAGCCATTGTAAATTTCCTCCCTGTTATGCATTCTGCCGGGAGCCCGGGGCTCCGCTGTTTTTTTCATGATACCTGTTCTGCTGCCGGATTGCAAGGGCCCCGGGCAAAAAAAGACCGCTGCCGGGGTGCGGCAGCGGTCTGCTGAGACAGATTATTTTGCGTACTCCACGGCACGGCTTTCCCGGATGACGTTGACCTTGATCTGGCCGGGGTAATCCAGAGTGTCCTCGATCTTCTTGGCAATGGAGCGTGCCAGCAGGATGACCTGATCGTCGCTGATGACGTCGGGTTTGACCATGATGCGCACTTCGCGGCCCGCCTGTACGGCAAAGGCCTGCTCCACGCCCTCGAAGCTGGAAGAGATCTCTTCCAGGTTCTCCAGACGCTTGACGTAGCTCTCCACGTTCTCGCGGCGGGCACCGGGGCGGGCGGCGCTGATGGCGTCAGCTGCCTGGATGATGAAGGCCAGCGGGGTCTTGGGCTCCACATCGCCGTGGTGCGCCTCAATGGCGTGGATGATCTGGGTGTTTTCCTTGTACTTACGGCAGATGTCCACGCCGATCTGGACGTGGCTGCCCTCGATCTCGTGATCCAGTGCCTTGCCGATATCATGCAGCAGGCCGGCACGGCGTGCCATGGTCACATTGACGCCCATCTCGCCTGCCAGCAGGCCGGCCAGCCAGGCCACCTCCATGCTGTGGGTCAGGGCATTCTGGCCGAAGCTGGTGCGGTACTTCAGGCGGCCGATCAGCTTGATCAGATCCGGATGCAGGCCATGGATGCCCAGTTCCATCACGGCGCGCTCGCCTTCGCGCTTCATCTGCAGTTCCAGCTCGTGGCGGCACTTCTCCACCGTCTCCTCGATACGGGCGGGGTGGATGCGGCCGTCGCCGATCAGGCGTTCCAGGGTCATGCGGGCAACTTCGCGGCGGGTCTGGTCGAAAGAGGACAGGGTGATGGCCTCCGGGGTATCATCGATGATCAGATCCACACCGGTGGCGGTCTCCAGGGCACGGATGTTGCGGCCCTCACGGCCGATGATGCGGCCCTTCATCTCATCGCTGGGCAGCGGCACCACGCTGACGGTGGTCTCGCTACAGTGGTCGGCAGCACAGCGGCTCACGGCCTGACCGATGAGGTTGCGGGCGATATTATCGCAGTTCTCCTTCAGGTCGGTCTCGTAGGCGGCAATGCGCACGGCCTTTTCGTGGGTGAGTTCCTCATCCACCTTGTGCAGCAGCACTTCGCGGGCGTCTTCCTGGCTCAGGCCGGCCAGAGTCTCCAGACGTTCCATCTCCTTGGCACGCAAGGCGTCGATCTCGGCCAGACGCTCGTCGGCCTCGGCAGCACGCTTTTTCAGATCCTCTTCTTTGCGCTCCAGTGCTTCGGTCTTGCGGTCCAGGGCATTTTCCTTCTGGTCAATGCGGTTCTCCTGGCGGCTGATCTCTGCACGGCGCTGCTTGATCTCCTTGTCGGCCTCTGCCTTCTGGGCATCGACCTCTGCTTTCAGCTTGAATGCCTCATCTTTTGCTTCCAGAACAGCTTCCTTGCGCTTCTGGTCTGCGGTCTTGATCGCTTCGTTCACCAGGCGTGTTGCCTCGGCTTCGGCACTGCCGATCTGGGCCTCGGCGGTCTTTTTACGGTTGTTGTAACCAATAAAATAGCCCGCAGCCACACCGACAACAGCCACGATCAAGGCCACGATCACTTGGATCGCGGTCATCGTGTTCACTCTCCTTTGTTTCAGATTCTCAATCAAATTAAACAAGCAGGAGACGCTGCGCGGCAGGGTGCGGGTCAATAGCGCCCTAATAAGTGAGCTTTCAAGGCAAAACAGGCAACAAAACCACACGCGCGGAGATTCCTCTGCACGGAAGATCCTGCTGCCTTTCTATCTGTAGTTCTATCTTATAATGAACAGGTGCTGAGCACCTGAATGGCATACAGTTCACGGAACAGCCTGCACACAGCGTCTTTTATTCCATACTACTTATTATATTACGAAACATTTGCACGCTTGTCAAGGGAAAACCGACCCTCGCCGCATAATTTTTGTGCATATAGCCGAGCCTGCACCGCAAAATCCCCGGCGCGTCGGCACGCACCGGGGATCGTTCGCATCATTATTCCAGATACATCCTGCGCAGACGCATCAGGCGGGCGGGGGTCAGGCCGTATTCCCGTGCCAGATACTCCTCCGCGCTGCCGCATTCCTCGCGGATGGTGCGCAGCACAAAGGGCGCAGCTTCCGGATCAACCCCGGCAACGCCCTGCCAGCGCATCTTCTGCGCCGGGTCTGCCGCGATCTCGTCGGCGTGCTCGGCCAGGATGGCGTCGATCTCCGCCTTGCGGCAGACGTTCGTCTGCACAAAGTCCGCGCAGATCGTCTCGTCCGAAGCGCCCAGCGCCAGCAGGATCAGCATGGCGGCCACGCCGGTGCGGTCCTTACCGGCGGAGCAGTGGAACAGGATGGGTGTCTCGCCCGCTTCCAGCGCCCGGAACAGCTCCTTGAACGCCTTGTTGCCGAACAGCATCTGCCGGTACATCCGGAAGGAAATGCTCTCACCCTCCCGTGCCGTCTGCATCATGCGCCCGATGTCACCGGGGGCAAAGTGGATCTCGCGGCCCTCGTCATCGCTCAGGGCGCAGATCTGCACCAGCCGTGCGCCGTCCGGCACATAATCCGGCGCAGCCTGCGCCTCGGCGGTGCTGCGCAGATCCAGGATCAGCCGCAGACCCAGCGCATCCAGCCGGGCACGGTCTGCCGGGTCGGTGAGCTTGCCGGTGCCAACGCCGCGCCATATCTGGCCCCAGCGCACGGTCTTGCCCTCGTCGGCCGGGTAGCCGCCCAGTTCCCGGAAATTGGTCGCGCCTGCAAAGGGCAGCTGGGTGCCCGGTGCCGGGTGCACCGGCGCAGCAGGCTTTGCCGCCGTGCTGGAGAGCACCGGAAAGTTATAAAAGGGCTTGGCCGGGCGGCCCCGGCGCGGCGGCAGCGAGGCAGCCCCGCCCAGCACCTCCATCAGATAGCTGCGCAGCAGGTCGATGTAGGCCGAGGTGTAATCCCGGCACTGCACCAGCGACACACACAGCGGAGGCAGGTCCTCCAGCAGCACATCCCGCACCCGGTCCAGCTCCCGCCGGGCACCCGGTTCGTAGCGGGTCAGGCAAGTGCACAGCTGTTCCTGCACCAGATAATAGGCCTGATAGAAGCTGGGGCCGATCTCGGCGTTGGGCGCGAACCCCGCCCGCGCACAGGCTGACCACAGCGGGCTGAACAGATCCTGCCGCAGGCTGGGCAGCAGCACCCGCTGCCCCCGCAGATCTGCCAGCGGGATGCTCTCCCGGTCCCAGAAGGGGTGGCCGCGGGGCACCAGCAGGCAGGCAGGATCCGCCCGCAGGGTGGTGCGGGCCAGCACCGGAGCTGCACAGCCCAGGTCGATGACCAGACCGGCGTCCAGTTCGCCCTGCTCCACCGCATCCGCCACGGCGTCGTTGTCCATCAGGCGGAACCGCATCTCCACATGGGGGTACTGCTGGCGGAACTTGTCCAGCTGGGTCTCCAGGCCGGGCAGGTAGTCCGGCACCAGCGCCACGCTGATGCCGATGCGCACCGGCTGGGCCGACTGGATCTCGGCCCGCAGGGATGCCTGCATCTGCTGGAACTGCTCCACCACCGGCGCGGCATGGCGCTGCAGGCTCATGCCGCGGTCGGTGAGGGTGAGCTTGTGGTGGGCGCTGAGGAACAGCGGCCCGCACAGCTCCGCCTCCAGCGCAGAGGTGCTCTGCCGCAACGCCTGCCGCGACAGGAACAGCCGCTGGGCGGCGCGGGTATAATTCATTTCTTCGCACAATACCAGAAAATAGTGCAGCTGGCGGATATCCATGTTTTCCTCCTGCGGATCTTTGTCATGAGTAAAGAATACCGCCTTTTGAAAAAATTGTAAAGCCGTTGGGCGCAAAAAAGCAGCCGCACAGGACTGTGCGGCTGCCCGGAAATGCCAAAGCGGTCAAATCAGGCTCAGAGCCTCTTCGTCGCCCACGAGGGTGAAGTCGGGGTGCATCTGCAGGATGCTGGCGGGCACTTCGGGGGTGACCGGGCCGAAGAAGGCCTTCTTGACGATCTCGGCCTTGCCGGTGCCGTTGACCACCATCAGCACCTTGCGGGCCTGCATGATGGTCTTGATGCCCATGGTGTAGGCCTGCTTGGGCACCAGATCCTCGTGGCCGTCAAAGAAGCGCTTGTTGGCCTCGATGGTCTCCTGGGTCAGATCCACGCAGTGGGTCTCCAGCTCAAAGGCCTCGCCCGGCTCGTTGAAGCCGATGTGGCCGTCGTGGCCGATGCCCAGCAGCTGCAGGTCGATGCCGCCCACAGCGTGGATGATCTGGTTGTACTTGGTGCAGGCGTCCTCGGCGTCGGGGTTGGTGCCGTCCGGCAGGTTGATCTTGGCCGGGTCGATGTTCACCTTGTCGAACAGGTTCTTGTGCATGAAGCTCCAGTAGCTTTCCGGGTGCTCCTTGGGCAGGCCGCGGTACTCGTCCAGGTTCACAGTGGTGACCTCGGAGAAATCAATATCGCCCTTGTTGTACCACTCCACCAGCTGCTTGTAAGCGCCCACGGGGGTGCCGCCGGTGGCCAGGCCCAGCACGCAGTTGGGCTTCATGATGACCTGTGCGGAAATAATATTTGCCGCCTTGCGGGACATGTCGGTGTAATCCTTTGCACGAATGATCTTCATCACAAACGACCTCTTTCATCTTTAATCTTTGCCGCGTTCGCCGCGCAGCACCTGTTTTGCGTCTCCACGCATTCTGTTGCAATTCTACCACAATTTACAGGATGCTGTCCAGCGTTATAGCGCATTTTGACCGAATTTTGCTGTTTTCCAGCCGATTCGTCCAAATCCCACCGGCCAAAGCACAAAAGGCTCCGCCGCAGCGGAGCTTTTGTGCCGATAAAGCCCGGCAATGCCTGTTTTTCCCGGTCAGTCCAGATCCTCGCCGTTCGTTGCGATGACCTTCTTGTACCAGTAGAAGCTGTCCTTGCGGCTGCGGGCCAGCGTGCCGGAGCCATCGTTCTGCTTGTCCACATAGATCATGCCGTAGCGCTTCTTCATCTCGCCGGTGGAAGCCGACACGATATCGATGGGGCCCCAGCAGGTGTAGCCCAGCAGGGGGATGCCGTCCAGATCCACGGCGTCCCGCATGGCCTCGATGTGCTTGCGCATATAGTCGATGCGGTAGGGGTCGTGGACAGCGCCGTCGGCCTCCACCACGTCGTTGGCGCCCAGGCCGTTCTCCACGATGAACAGCGGCTTCTGGTAGCGGTCGTACAGGGTATTCATGGTGATGCGCAGGCCCAGCGGGTCGATGGGCCAGCCCCACTCGCTGGCGGCCAGATGGGGGTTCGTCACACTGTTGCCCGCAGCGTTGCCGCTGGCGCTCCCTGCCGCTTCCGGCTCGGCGGCGACACAGCGGCTGGAATAGTAGCTGAAAGAGATGAAGTCCACTGTGCCCTCGGCCAGGGTCTCCCGGTCACCGGGCTTCCAGTCCAGCTGCACACCGGCGCGCTCCATGCGCTTCTCGGCCCAAACGGGGTAAGCGCCGCGTGCCTGTGCATCGATGAAGAAATAATTGTCGCGGTCACGCTCCAGGCCCAGCTGCACATCCTCCGGGGCGCAGGAGTAGGGGTAATACTGGCCTGCAGCCAGCATACAGCCCACCATGGCACCCGGCATCTTTTCGTGGGCCAGCTTCACGGCGCAGGCGCTGGCCAGCAGCTCGTGGTGCGCGGCCTGATACTTGACCTGCTCGATATCCTCACCCGGCTCAAACACCAGGCCGGCACCCATGAAGGGCATATGCAGCAGCATGTTGATCTCATTGAAGGTCAGCCAGTATTTGACAAGGCCGCCGAAATTGTCGAACAGCACCGCGCAGTAGCGCACAAAGGCGTCGATCATGCGGCGGTCTTTCCAGCCGCCGTACTTCTTGATCAGCGCAATGGGGGTGTCGAAGTGGCAGATGGTGACCAGCGGCTCGATGCCGTACTTGCGGCACTCCTCGAACACACTGCGGTAGAAGGCGATGCCGGCGGCATTGGGCTGGGCATCGTCACCGTTGGGGAAGATGCGGGTCCATGCGATGGACAGCCGGTAGCACTTGAAGCCCATCTCGGCAAAGAGGGCAATGTCCTCTTTATAATGGTGGTACATATCAATGGCCTCATGGGAGGGGTAGAAGTGCTCTGCATCGCAATCCAGCATCTTCAGTTCCCCGCGCGCCACCGGGCCGCGATCCGGGCCGAAGGGAACCACGTCCACGCTGGACAGCCCCCGGCCGTCGGTGTCATAGGCACCCTCGCACTGGTTGGCGGCAGTTGCACCACCCCACAAAAAGCCTTCCTGCATTTTCATACGGAGCTCCTCACTTTCTTCTTATCCTGGGCGATTGCCCATCTCGTTCCTGCAACCCCAGTATAGCCGAAAAGCCGCAAAAGGGAAAGAGGGTTTTGCCCCAAAAACAAAACAGCGCCCCTTTGCACCGTGCAACGGACGGCACAAAGGGGCGCTGCGTTCATTTCAGAAAATCAAATCAGTCTGCAGACAAATAGTGCATGGCCTTGCGCAGGCGTGCCTCATTTTCTGCAGTAGGCTCCATGAAGGGGCTGTGGAACAGATTCTGGAACAGGTTCTCCATCTTGGGGGAGTTCGGGTCGATGCCGATATCCTCCAGGGTCAGAGGCATATTCATGCTGCGCATGAAGTCACGGAAGGGTGCCACCTGCTCCGGATGGCCGTTGAAAGCCAGCTGCAGGCAGTCGCCGATGGCCACGATCTCACCGTGCAGGTAGGGCTTTGCCTCCTGGGTGAAGTGGGTGCGCACCAGCTCGTAGGTCTCGTGGCCCAGAGCGGTCTGGCCAAAGCCCTTGCTCACGCCGCTGACGATGCCGGCCACAGCAACGTTCAGATAAGCGATATCCTCCACGGCCTTGGTCAGCTTGCCCTGGACGAGGCCCGGCGTCAGATCGAACGAATGCTTTGCAGCGTAGAGCTGCAATTCTGAGCCTTACTTATAAGAAAAGGAGTGTTTTTTATGCCACAGTTGATCACCATCGGCGAGACCATGGCCGCCTTTACCCCCGACAGCGTAGGTGCCCTGCGCTATGTGCAGAACTTTGGCATCCGCACCGCCGGAGCCGAAAGCAATGTAGCCGTAGGCCTGGCCAAGGAGTAGGGGGTGGCCATCAGCTTTGACCCCAACATCCGCCGCAAGCTGTAGAAGGGCCAGGACTACGCCCCTCTGATCCGGGACCTGACCCTCCAGAGCCAGATCGTGCTGCTGGGCCTGGACGAAGCCGAGGCCCTGTTTGGCCTCCAGCCTGATGCCCAAGGAGGCCGTGGCTGCCAACGACTGGGAGGCCTGTGCCGCCTATGTCCGCAGCATGGTGGAGCAGATCCGCCGCCGAGTTTCTACAGAACGTCCATATCACAACAGATAAAACAGGAAGGAATCTGCCCCATGAAGATCGTTGAAGTCAACACTTATACTGTCCGTCCCCGCTGGGGCTTTGTGGAGATCGTTACCGACGAGGGCTTGACCGGCTGGGGCGAGCCCGTGCTGGAGGGCCACTGCTCCACCGTGCTGGCCTGTGTCCAGGAGATGAAGCCCTACCTCATTGGCCAGGACCCCATGCGGATCGAGGATTTTTCCGCTGTGTTGTACCGTGCCGGGTTCTACCGGGGCGGCGGCGTGCTCATGAGTGCCATTGCCGGCATCGACCAGGCCCTGTGGGATATCAAGGGCAAGTTCTTCAACGCCCCGGTGTACCAGCTCATGGGCGGTGCCTGCCGGGACAATATGCGTGTGTACAGCTGGATCGGCGGCGACCGCCCCAGTGATGTAGGTACCGCTGCCCTGGAAAAGAAGAACGCCGGCTTTACCGCCATCAAGATGAACGCCACCGAGGAGCTGCAGATGATCGACACCTACGACAAGGTGGACGCTGTGCTGGAGCGTGTGGCTGCCATCCGGGAAAGCTGCGGCAAGTACTTTGGCATTGCCATCGACTTCCACGGCCGTGTGCACAAGCCCATGGCCAAGGTGCTGGCCAAAAAGCTGGAGGAGTTTGACCCCATGTTCATCGAGGAGCCGGTGCTGTGCGAGAACATGGAGGTGTTCAAGGAGATCGCCGCTGCCTGCAATGTGCCCA
>CABQHF010000051.1 GCA_902463905.1 uncultured Faecalibacterium sp.
ATGATCTGGCCGGTCAGGGCGTGAGCACCTACGACCTGATGGACACCATCACCGCGGACATGGTCAAGGTGAACCTGCTGGCCATCGGCGCGGTGTTCCTGATCCTGCTGCTCATGAAGCGTCAGCTGCTGCTGCCGGTCATTCTGGTGCTGAGCATCGAGACGGCCATCTGGATCAATCTGGCCATCCCGTATTTCCGGGGCCGCCATGTGTTCTACATTGCTTACCTCATCATCAGCACCATCCAGCTGGGTGCGACGGTAGACTACGCCATCCTGTTCTCGGACCGGTATCAGGAGTTCCGCGAGACGCTGGACAAAAAGCAGGCCATTGCCGCCACCGTGACCACCGTGACCACCTCGGTGATCACCACGGGCAGTGCGCTGGCGGTGGTGGGCTTCCTGATGGGGGCCATCTCCACCAACCAGCTGCTGGGCCAGCTGGGCAACTTCCTGGGTGTGGGCGGTCTGGTGTCGCTGGCCATCGTGCTGCTGGCACTGCCGGGTTACCTGTACCTGGCCGACCGCCTCATCATCAAACCGAAAAAACAGCCGAAGGAGGCTTGACGAGATGAAACAGAAGATTGTGCGCCGGGCATCGGCGCTGGTGCTGGCAGGCTGCCTGCTGGCCGGGGCGGCCCTGCCGGCCCTTGCGGCCTCCGCCAAGGAAGAGGTCATCTATGCCAATCTGGATGCGTCCGGCACCGTGACCGGCGTGTATGCCGTGAACAGCTTTGCCGTGCAGGCGGGGGACACCGTCACCGACCACGGCAGCTACACCGCCGTGCGCAACATGACCACCACCGACCCGCTGGAGCATAGCGGCGACACCATCACCGCCACCGTGGACAAGGACGGCAAGCTCTATTATGAGGGCACCATGGATGCCGCCACCGCCCTGCCCTGGCTCGTGAAGCTGACCTACACGCTGGACGGAGCCGAGATCGCCCCGGAAGAGCTGGGCGGCAAGAGCGGCGCACTGGCCATCCGCCTGCAGGTGAGCCGCAACCCGGCCTGCACCGGAGATTTCTTTGACCAGTATGCCCTGCAGGTGACCATGACGCTGGACACCGACCGGGCACAGAACATCGTGGCTGATGGGGCCACCATGGCCAATGTGGGCAGCAACAAGCAGCTCTCCTACATCCTGCTGCCAGGTTCGGACAGCGACGTGACCGTGACCGCCGACGTGACCGACTTTGCCATGAACGCCATCTCGCTGAACGGCGTGAAGCTCCGGCTGAACCTCGACCTGGACGG
The DNA here is from genome assembly GCA_902463905.1 of uncultured Faecalibacterium sp. Lineage (GTDB taxonomy): Bacteria > Bacillota > Clostridia > Oscillospirales > Ruminococcaceae > Faecalibacterium. The sequence goes on from CABQHF010000051.1 coordinate 1,260, forward strand.
GGCCGACCTGACCGGCATGCTGGACCGGCTGCAGAGCGGTTCGGTACAGCTGGACGACGGTGCCAACGCGCTGGCAGACGGCATTGCCCAGGTGCAGGCGGGTCTTGACACCCTGAACGGCAAGTCCGGCGAGCTGACCGGCGGGTCCGCCAAGGTCAAGGCGGCCCTGACCCAGATGCAGACCGCCCTGAACGGCGTGTCGGCCTCCACCGACCAGCTCACCACCCTGCTGGACGCCTCCACCCAGATCCAGAACGGCATTGCCCAGCTGGACGCCGGTGCCGCCCAGCTGGATGAGCAGGTGAGTTACGACGCTTATAAGGCCATCCTGAAGGAAAACGGGCTGGACCTGGACCAGCTGAAGGACGGCAACGCGAAAGCTATGGAGCAGCTGGAACAGCTGGCCAGGGTGATGCCCCAGCTCAAGGACGTGATCCTGCTGCTGAAAGGCTCCAGCGCCAACATCGACGCCATGGAGACCTATCTGAACACGGTGCACGACGGTGTGGCCCAGCTGCACGCGGGCAGCAGCACCCTGAACAGCCAGTACGGGCAGTTCGATGCCGGGGTGCGCCAGCTGGCCGGTGCCCTGACCGATATGCTGGGCAACCTTTCGGTGCTGACCGACGGCGTGAACCAGCTGGCCAGCCGGTACGGCCAGCTGGACAGCGGCCTGAACGCCTACACCGACGGCGTGGCCCAGCTGAAAGCCGGAGTGCAGCAGCTGACCGACGGTGCCGCCCAGCTGACGGCCGGCACCGGAGAGCTGCGCAGCAATGTTTCCGGGATCGACATGGGCGACCAGCTGGACAGCCTGCTGGCCGGCCTGAACGGCAGCAGCGAGGTGGAGAGCTTTACCTCTGCCGAGAACACCGATGTTTCCGCCGTGCAGTTCGCGATGCAGACGGTGGCCATCGAGGCCCCGGCCCCGGCAGAAGAGCCGGAAGCAGAGGCCGCACCTCTGGCCTTTTGGCAGAAGCTGCTGAAGCTGTTCGGGATGTACAAGGGTTAAAGAATTTCATTATGATAAGAGCAGGATCGGACAGCCCGCGGGCTGTCCGATCCTGCTCTTATTTCTTACTTACTCAAAATGATACTCCACCAGCTCGCAGTTGCGGATGCCGGCCAGGGCGTATTCTTCGTTGGTCATGTCGTGGAAGTAGGATTCCACCACACGGGCGATGCCGTTGTGGGCCACCAGCAGGTAGGTCTTGTCCGGCTGGTCCCGCAGCTCGTCCAGCAGGTTGTAGATGCGCTGGGCCAGCTGCAGCATGCTTTCGCCGCCGCCGTAGCGGTCGGCGAAGCAGGTCTTGGAGATGCGGAACTTCTCGCCGTTGCGGGGCGTGCCCTCGTAGCGGCCGAAGCACTGCTCCCGCAGGCGCGGCTCGCACCGGGCAGGGATGCCGGCAGCGTCGGCGATGGCCTTGGCCGTGTCGGCGGCGCGGGACAGGGGAGAGTAGAGGATCTCGTCGATGGCGTAGTTTCCCTCCCTGACCTTCTGGCCGAGGGCGCGGGCCTGTGCCTGGCCCCGCTCGGTGAGAGGGCTGTCGGTCATGCCGCAGATCTTGTTTTCCACGTTCCACACAGTCTCGCCGTGGCGGGTAAAATACAGTTTGTGCATGGCAGCTCCTTACTTGCAGTAGCCCGCTTCGATCTCCCTGATGCGGGCATAGAAAAAGTCGTTGGCGGGGGTGGGCATGCCGTACTTTTTGGCGCGGGCGCGTACCACACCGGCAAACTCCTCCACCTCGGTGGGGCGCTTTGCCAGCACATCCTGCCGCATACTGGGCATGCCGTCGGGGTTGAAGGTGGGCATGGCATTGCGCAGGAACTGCTCGTCGTTGTCGCGGGGCAGGGGTACCCCTTCCAGGTTGGCCAGCTGGATGACTTCCTGCATGGCCTCGTGCATCTTGGCCTGTGCCTCGGCCGACCGGCACAGCCCGCCGTAGGTCAGGTCAAAGGCCGCGGCCGCCTGATTCAGGCCGTCGTTCACCATCAGCTTGTTCCACTGCTTGTACAAAATGTCACTGCAGGGCTCGTTGGCGATGCCGCAGGCGTCCAGATAGTCGGCCACGGCCTGCACGCGGCCGGTCATGGCACCGTCCCGCTCGCCGAACTGGATCTTGCCCGCCTGGTTGAACACCAGGGTGCGGCCGCTGCGGGTGGCGTCCATACCGATGGCCACGCTCCACAGGGTGCGGCCAGGGTAGGCGGTTTCGATGTGTTCCTCGCTGGTGATGCCGTTGAGCACGCTGAGGATGATGGTGTCCGGGCCGACAAAGTTCTTCATGTCGGCGATGGCCTGATCCAGCACGGTGGCCTTCACCGCCACCAGCAGCAGGTCCACCGGCTTGCCCTGGGCCGGGGTGACGTAGGAGAACCGGCATTCCTCGCCGTTGCACACCACAGGCTGGGCGGCGTAGCGGGCAATGCGGGCTTCGTCGGCGATCACCTGCACGCCGGGCATCCTGCGCCCGAACAGGATGCCAAGGGCCCCCAGACCGATGAGGGCCGAAGTTCTGATCTGATTCATAACAGTTCCTCCGAGATCTTCTGCAGGGTGCCGTCCGGCAGCAGGTGCACCCGGCTGCCCTCGTCGATGCCCAGCTGGGTGAGTTCTCTGTCCGGGTAGGGCAGGGTGCGGCAGGCACCATCGGCGCTTTGCAGCATCACATCACACAGTACAGGCTGCCCGGCGGGCAGCTCCTCGCAGCCGTACATCTGCTCTTCAATGCGCAGCACACGGTATTCCGGCATGGCAAACGCTCCCTTTTTTATTTTTATAAGGATAGTCATATTATAGCGCAACCGGCAGGGGGCGTGCAAGAGGGCCGCGGCCGGGATTTTACGGCCCGGCGGCTTGACAGTGCGGCAGGGGAGTTGATACAATAAACAGTATCACACACAACGGGGGAACAGCATGAATATTACGGAACTGCGCTGTCTGGTAGCTATCATGAAGTGGGGCTCGGTGAGTGCTGCGGCAAAGCAGATGTACGCCGCCCAGCCCAACGTGAGCAAGGCGCTGAAGAACCTGGAAGAGGAATACGGCATCCGCATGTTTGAGCGCTCATCCACCGGCATGATCCCCACCGAACAGGGACGGCATTTCATCGAGCAGGCCCAGCGGGTGCTGCAGGAGGTGGACCGGCTGGACGCCGACGCCCGCCGCCGGCAGGGCGAGTGCGCAGAGCTGCGGGTGGCCCTGCCCCATGCCACCTATGCGTCCTATGCGGCGGTGGATTTTCTGCAGCAGGCGGCGGGCAGCGAGCAGCTGCGGGTGCACATCCGGGAGGCTGGTTCCATGGAGGGGCTGGACTTTGTGCTGCGCCGGGGCTACCATCTGGCCCTGCTGCGCTACGCCGAGGAGGACGAGGACTACTACAGCCGCTACTGTGCCCGGCGCGGGCTGCACCGGGAGCAGATCATGGAGTTCGAGTACCGGCTGCTGGTGAACCGCGACAGCCCTCTGGCCCGGCACGAGGTGCATGACCTGGCCGAGCTGAACCGTTATACCGAGGTGCTGCACGATGACTTCCAGCTGCCGGGCGAGGAAGGCAGCAGCCTGCGCTGGCAGGTGAACGAGAACCGCCGGGTGCATGTGTACGAGCGGTGCAGCCAGTTCTCCATTCTGCAGAGCCTGCCCACGGCCTACATGTGGGCGTCGCCCATGCCGCAGCGGGCACTGGAACAGTACCATCTGGTGCTGAAAAAATGCCCGGCCCAGAACCAGCGTATGCGGGATGTGCTGGTGTACCCGGACAAGGGCGGGCTGCGCCCGGAGGAAGAAAAGTTCATCGAGCTGCTGCGCCGTCAGGCGGCCCTGACCGTAAAGTAAGGGGCGGACCGGTTAAGAACTGGTAAAAACCAGGACCGCAAAAACCGCCGGGATCGGCAAAGAAATTTGACCCCACAGCCGGAACGATGTGTCGTTCCGGCTGTTTTTGTGTGCAGATAAGCGCAAAAAAGAAACGGAGCTGCAACTAAAAAACTTTGCTGGTATATCAATTTGGATATGCCGGTATGCCGGAACCGGAGTATCGCTTTTATGAAAAATATGTTAACATGAGCACAGAAAGTTGGCTGTCCTGCATGGAAAAGATGGGATGATTTTCCAGACGGAACAGCAAAACCGAAAAGGAGGTTTCTGGTATGATCAGTTTCTTACTCTGTCTTGCGATCCTGATCGTGGGCTACTTTGTCTACGGTAAGATCGTGGACAACACCTTTGGCCCGGACGACCGCGAAACGCCTGCTGTGCGCATCAACGACGGTGTTGACTATGTCGTGATGCCCCAGTGGAAGCTGTTCCTGGTCCAGCTGCTGAACATTGCAGGTCTGGGCCCCATCTTCGGTGCCATGCAGGGCGCTTTGTGGGGGCCGGTGGTCTTTTTGTGGATCACCTTCGGCACCATCTTTGCAGGCGGTGTGCATGACTACTTCTCCGGCATGATGAGCGAGCGCAACGACGGCGCTTCCATTGCCGAGATCACCGGCAAGTACTTAGGCCCCGTGATGCAGAACGTCATGCGTGTGTTCTCGGTGGTGCTGCTGATCATGGTGGGCACCGTGTTTGCCGTGGGCCCTGCCGGCCTGATCGTGGAGCTGTGCAGCCAGAGCGGCGCATCCGGCGTGCTCACTTCGCTGCTGTTCTGGTTGATCATCATTCTGGTGTACTACTTCATTGCCACCTTCATCTCCATTGATGCGGTCATCGGCAAGATCTACCCCATCTTCGGCATCTGCCTGATCATCATGGCCATCGGCGTCATCGTTGGCATCTTCACCAACCCCGCCTACACCATCCCGGAGATCTGGGATCACTTCGGCAGCATGCATCCGTCGGGCACCCCGATCTGGAGCTTCATGTTCATCACCGTTGCCTGCGGTGCCATTTCCGGCTTCCACTCCACCCAGTCGCCCCTGATGGCGCGCTGCATGAAGAGCGAGAAGCAGGGCCACTTCGTGTTCTACGGTGCCATGGTCTGTGAGGGCGTCATCGCTCTGATCTGGGCCGCAGCCGGCTGCAGCCTGTACGAGGTGACCGGCGGCCTGAACACCGGTCTGGCCGAAGCACTGGCCATGGGCCAGTCCAAGGCCATCTACGACGTGTGCTCCAAGACCATGGGCGGTGTGGGTATCGCACTGGCTATGATCGGCGTGGTGGTGTGCCCCATCACCTCCGGCGATACCGCGTTCCGTTCTGCCCGTCTGACCCTGGCCGACTGGTTCAAGATCGACCAGGACAGCTACGCAAACCGCCTGAAGCTGTGCATCCCCGTGCTGGGTGTGGGCGCGTTCCTGGGCATCGGCAACGCACTGGGCTTCATCAACTACACGGTCATCTGGCGCTACTTCAGCTGGACCAACCAGACGCTGGCCATGATCGTGCTGTGGGCCGCCTCCATGTACCTCTTTAAAGAAAAGAAGAACTTCTGGATCACCGCTGTTCCCGCTACCTTCATGAGCGCCGTATCCAGCACCTACTTCGTGCTGGCACCTGAGTGCCTGGGCGGCCTGCTGAACAGCAAGACCGCTGAGGGTGCCACCGTTTACAATACCGCTGTGGCGTACCCCGTAGGCGTCCTCTTTGCCGTGGCCATGCTGGCCATCTTTATCCACGCGACCAAGAAGAGCGCGGCAAAAGCCTGATCTCCCCGGAAGGTAGCCGACACCTTTCCGGTTTCTCCGAAGCCCCTCCACCGGTCCCATCCCGGCGGAGGGGCTTTCTTGTGCAGTAAAAGTGCATAAATAGGAAAATTTTGGACGGATTTGAACATTTTGTACAAAAACGACCCTGAAAATTTGGAAGAGGGCGGTTTTGCACGTTCCCGGAAAAGAATTTTTGCGACTGGATAAGAAAATTTGCCGTTGATTCGTTTAAAAACGGCTGACAATATTCCAACAAAGTATGGATATATATACTTTTTGATATGGGAACCATACCAGAAAAATATTAACACATTTATGAAATAAGTGTTAACATGAAGCCAGAGATTGGTCAGAGCCCCGGTGAGGTCGCAAATACGAACACCGGCGGCTTGAAATCAAAAAGGAGGTTTCTGGTATGATTAGTTTCTTACTCTGTCTGGCGCTCTTGATCATCGGCTACTTTGTCTATGGCAAGATCGTTGACAACACGTTCGGCCCGGACGACCGTGAAACGCCTGCTGTGCGCATCAACGATGGTGTTGACTACGTTGTGATGCCCCAGTGGAAGCTGTTCCTGGTCCAGCTGCTAAACATTGCAGGCCTGGGTCCCATCTTCGGTGCACTGCAGGGTGCTCTGTGGGGCCCCGTGGTGTTCCTGTGGATCACCTTCGGCACCATCTTTGCAGGTGGCGTGCACGACTACTTCTCCGGTATGATGAGCGAGCGCAATGAAGGCGCATCCATCGCTGAGGTCACCGGTAAGTACCTCGGACCTGTCATGCAGAACATCATGCGTGTGTTCTCTGTCGTGCTGCTGATCATGGTTGGTACCGTGTTCGCAGTGGGCCCTGCCGGCCTGATTGTTACCCTGTGCAAGAACGGCGGTATGTCCGGTATGCTGACCACCACCCTGTTCTGGCTGATCATCATCCTGATCTACTACTTCATCGCAACCTTTATCTCCATTGATGCCATCATCGGCAAGATCTACCCCGTGTTCGGCATCTGCCTGATCATCATGGCTGTGGGCGTTATCATTGGTATCTTCACCAACCCCGCTTACACCATCCCCGAACTGTGGTCGAACTTCCACAGCATGCATCCGTCGGGCACCCCGATCTGGAGCTTCATGTTCATCACCGTTGCCTGCGGTGCTATCTCCGGTTTCCACTCCACCCAGTCGCCTCTGATGGCTCGCTGCATGAAGAGTGAGAAGCAGGGCCACTTCGTGTTCTACGGCGCCATGGTCTGCGAGGGCGTCATCGCTCTGATCTGGGCTGCAGCAGGCTGCGCTCTGTACACCATCACCGACGGTAAGATGACCGGTCTGGCCGAGGCTCTGAGCGCCGGTCAGTCTGCCGCCATCTACGACGTCTGCCTCAAGACCATGGGCAATGTGGGCGTGGCTCTGGCAATGATCGGCGTGGTCATCTGCCCCATCACCTCTGGTGATACTGCCTTCCGTTCCGCTCGTCTGACCCTGTCCGACTGGCTGAAGATCGATCAGGACAGCTACGCAAACCGCCTGAAGCTGTGCATCCCCGTGCTGGGCGTTGGTGCCTTCCTTGGCATCGGCAATGCACTGGGCTTCATCAACTACACCGTCATCTGGCGTTACTTCAGCTGGACCAACCAGACGCTGGCTATGATCGTGCTGTGGGCTGCTTCCATGTACCTGTTCAAGGAAAAGAAGAACTACTGGATCACTGCTGTTCCCGCTACCTTTATGAGCGCTGTGTCCTGCACCTACTTCGTGCTGGCTCCCGAGTGCCTGGGCAAGATGATCAACACCTATGCAGACGGCAAGCTGGTGGCTTACAATACCGCCGTTGCTTACCCCATCGGCATCGTCTTTGCCATTGCAATGCTGGCCATCTTCATCTATGCCACCAAGAAGCACACCGCTTCTCAGAAGGCATGATGACCTGACCGCATCGCTGCTCTGAACCTCCAACGCCCGCCGCTGCCTGACCAAACAGCGGCGGGCGTTGTTGTTTTACGGCAGACCTGCCAAAAGCCACCCGTCTTCTTTGTGGAATCTGAGGGGCAAAAGGCCTTGCATTTTGTCCGGCGGCGTGCGAAAATAAATACAATGATTTCAGGAAAGAAGGAACCACTATGATCTTCAAACCTGCCCAGCTGGGCATGGCACACCTGGACAAACTGGAACTGGAGGCAGACAAGAAAGCCTGCCGCAAGATCGGCCCCTGCGGTGTGGGCAAAAAGGCCCTGTACCTCAACAGCTTTTATATCGACCGCCGTTACTACCTGCCTTACGGCAGCATCTCCCGCGTGTTCAAGCGGGTGGCCATGAGTTCCGGCGGCTTTACCGGCAAGGGGATGTTTGCCTCCATGGCCTACCTTGTGGTGGAGTACGACGGCGGCAAGCAGAAACAGTGCAACTTCAAGGACGAACGGGATGTGGACAAGCTGCTGGAGGTGCTGGCCAAGGAGCAGCCGCAGATCCCAACCCTGAGCGAAGCGGGCGAGCAGGCTTTGCAAAAAAAGGAAGCCGAAAAGGCTGCCCGCAAGCTGCCGGAGCTGGCCGAGGACGCAAAGCACAGCATCTCGATGCTGAAAAAGGCAAAGGAATATCTGGAGGCAAAGCCGGAGCTTTCGGATGAACTGAGCGCCGCTGAGCGCCGCAAGCGCGCCCAGCTGCAGAGCAAACCGGTGTACCGCTATGTGGCCCTGGCCATCTTCGTCATGGGCATCGTGTCGGCGGCCTACGGCCTGTATGCCGTCACGAACCATGTGGGCGGCTATGGCATCTATTTCGCCCTGTTCGGCTTCGCAGCCATCTTCCTGTTCTCCAGCTACAATATGCTGCCCACGGCCCGCAACAACAACAGCGCCATCATGAAGCGTACGGACAAGGCGGAAGCCGCCATGGCCGAGTATGTGAAGCACTACCCCAATGGTGCCTTCCCGGTGCCCAGCTACTACGCTCACCCCATCGTGCTCAAGCAGATGACGGACGCCATCGAAGAGGGCCGCGCCGTGACCGTGCCCGAAGCACTGGACGCTGTGGAAGCTCGCCTGAAATCCCTGAACGCGGATGTGCAGGTGGAGCAGGAGGAATACGACGAGGTGGTGGTCATCAAGGCCATGTTCCTGAACCACGATTATCAGTAAAGTGTTTCTGCAGCCCTTCCCGGAACGGGAAGGGCTTTTTTGCTGCAACTAACTTCTTGCGCCACAGGCAGCGGCGGCCTATAATAAAAACAGGAATGCAAACCACACAGGATGGAGGAACCCGCTATGGATATGGTCACCCTTGGCAGCACCGGCATCACGGTGAACAAAAACGGCTTCGGCGCTTTGCCGATCCAGCGCATCTCGCAGGAGGACGCGGTCGCGCTGGCCCGCAAGGCCTACCGGGCAGGCATCCGCTTTTTTGATACCGCCCGCGCCTACACCGACAGCGAGGTCAAGCTGGGCGAGGCCTTTGACGGCATCCGCAGCGAGGTGTACATCGCCACAAAGACGGCGGCACAGAACGCAGAGGACTTCTGGAAGGACCTGCACACCTCCCTGACCAACCTGCGCACCGATTATGTGGACATCTATCAGTTCCACAACCCGGCTTTCTGCCCCAAGCCCGGCGACGGCAGCGGCCTGTACGAGGCCATGCAGGAGGCCAAGGCCAAGGGCATGATCCGGCACATCGGCATCACGAACCACCGGCTGACCGTGGCCCACGAGGCCATTGACAGCGGCCTGTACGAGACGCTGCAGTTCCCGTTCAGCTACATTTCCGGCGAGCAGGAACTGGAACTGGTCAACAAGTGTAAGGCCGCCAACATGGGCTTTATCGCCATGAAGGGCCTTTCCGGCGGGCTGATCACCAACAGTGCCGCTGCCTATGCCTTCGAGGCGCAGTACGACGGTGTGCTGCCCATCTGGGGCGTGCAGCGGGAGAAGGAACTGGACGAGTTCCTCTCCTACATCGACAACCCGCCCCGCATGACCGGGGAGATCAAAAAACTCATCGACAACGACCGCGCAGAGCTGTGCGGTGAGTTCTGCCGGGGCTGCGGCTACTGTATGCCCTGCCCGGCGGGCATTGAGATCAACAACTGTGCCCGCATGAGCCTGCTGCTGCGGCGCTCGCCCTCGGCGGAGCACCTCAGCCCGGAAGGTCAGGCCAAGATGAAAAAGATCGAGGGCTGCCTGCACTGCAACCGGTGCAAGGCAAAGTGCCCCTACGGGCTGGATACGCCCGCTCTGCTGGCCCGCAACTACGAGGACTACAAGCGGGTCCTGGCCGGGGAAGTAAAAGTATAAGGCAAGCCAAAAGAGCGCCCCGTGTGAAGGCTCACACGGGGCGCTCTGTGCTTTATAAGGTCATGCCGCCTGCGGTGTTCTGAAGATGGCCATGGACTGCTTGTAGCAGTGCACGAAGTACAGGATCTCGGCCAGGGCGGTCAGGGTCCAGCTGCAGGGGTACAGCAGGTACAGCGCCGGGATGGTGTGG
>CABQHF010000052.1 GCA_902463905.1 uncultured Faecalibacterium sp.
CCCAGATGTTGCAGATAATGACCACGCCCAGCGCCACAAAGGCCAGCAGCCAGTTGGCTTGGCAGTTGGTGATGGCAGAAGGTGCCAGGATCAAACCGATGGAGATGATGATGGGGCCGGTGACCACCGGCGGGAAGAACTTCATGATGCGGCGGATGCCAAAGGTGGAGATGAGCAGGCTGGCCACCAGATACACCAGGCCGGAGAAAGCGATGGCTGCACAGGCGTAAGGCAGCATCTTGGTGTTGGCCACGGTCAGGTTGCCGTCGGCATCAGCCAGCATGGGGGCCACGATGGAGAAACCGCCCAGGTAGGCAAAGGAGGAGCCCAGGAAGGCCGGGACCTTCTTTTTGGTGATCAGATGGAACAGCAGCGTGCCCAGACCGGCACACAGCAGCGTGGTGGAAACGCTCAGGCCGGTGAGCAGCGGCACCAGCACGGTGGCTCCGAACATGGCGAACATGTGCTGCACGCCCAGGATGAACATCCGGCCCGCACCCAGCTGGCGCGCGTCGTAAATGCCCTTGGAGTAATCGATCTGTTTACTCATGGATTTTGTATACCTCCTGCATCGACCCAAAAAAAGAGGCATTGCCGCGGTGAACGGCAGTGCCTCCTGAATTGGGAACAATAATGACGCCCGGAAAAATGAAAACAGAACAGCGCAGTCGATGCATATTCGGCATACCGCTCTCTCCTTTCGTCCGGGTCTTCCAAACCGCCGGAACCGTTCCGGCCAGAAGCCTGTCCGCCCGCACCCCAAACCGGGCCGCCGGGCAAGCTTTACTGGATAGTATAGCAGATTTTTGCCTGCTCCGCAACCTTTTTTGCCAATTTTCTTGCATTCCGGTCCAAAGCGCACTATAATATTACCTACTATTATAATCTGTATACCGAACAAGATCAGGAGGATCTATGATCTATCTGGACTATTCTGCCAACACGCCGGTGGACGAGGCCGTGCTGGAACGCTTCTGTGCGGTGGAGCGCAGCTGCCCGGGCAACGCGAACTCCCGCCATCAGGCCGGTGCCGCCGCCAAAACCGCCATCGACGAGGCCACGCAGAGCATTGCCCGCAGCCTTAATGTGCAGCCGGCGGAGATCATTTATACATCCGGTGCCAGCGAGGCCAACAATTTTGCGCTGAAGAGCATCGCCCGGCTGGAGCGTCACCACGGCAAACACATCATTTCCACCCCGCTGGAGCACTCCTCGGTCAGCGGCTCGCTGACTGCCCTGCAGGAGCAGGGGTACGAGATCGACCTTGTGGACATCAAACAGGACGGCACGGTAGACCTTGCCCACCTGCGGGAGCTGCTGCGGCCGGACACCATTCTGGTGGCCGTCACCGCCGTGGACAGCGAACTGGGCGTGGTGCAGCCGGTGACTGAGATCGCCGCACTTTTAAAGGACTATCCCCACTGCCACCTGCATGTAGACGCCACCCAAGCCGTGGGCAAACTGCCGCTTCCCTCTTTTGAGGGCATCGACACCCTGAGCCTGACCGCCCACAAATTCTACGGGCTGAACGGCATCGGTGTGCTGGTCAAGCGGCGGGGCCTCGCGCTGGAACCGCTCATCCACGGCGGCGAGAGCACCACCATCTACCGCAGCGGCACCCCCACCGTGGCGCTGGCCTGCTCGCTGGCACTTGCACTGGACAAGGCCATGACCGAGCTGCCGGAGCGGGTGGAGCGGGTGCGCAGCCTGAACGCCCGCCTGCGCACCGAACTGGCAAACTACCCCAAAGTGCGCATCAACAGCCCAGAAGCCGCCGTGCCGCAGATTTTGAACCTGAGCGTGAAGGACGTAAAGGGCACCGTGTTCCAGCGGGAGCTGGACGCGCATGGCGTGTGCGTCTCGGTCAAGTCGGCCTGTTCGTCCGACGGCCTGCCCTCCCGGGCCGTGTTCGCCGTGAGCCGCGACCGCCGCAACGCTCTTTCCTCTTGGCGCATCAGCCTGAGCCACCGGACCACCGATGAGGAGATCACCGGATTTTTACAGGCTTTCGATGCCTGCTACCGCACTCTGACCCAACCGTAAAACGAGGTAACCCATGAAAAAGACTCTGGAACCCTATCAGCTGATCGAACGCAGCATCATCAAAAAATATCGCAAAGAACTGTGGACCCCCTTCATCGTGGCGGTCAAGCGCTACGAGCTGGTGCAGGCCGGCGACCGCATTGCCGTGTGCATTTCCGGCGGCAAGGACTCCATGCTGATGGCCAAGCTCATGCAGGAGCTGCAGCGCCACAGCGACGTGCCCTTTGAGCTGGTGTTTCTGGTCATGGACCCCGGCTACAACGAGATCAATCGCCAGAAGATCGAGTCCAACGCCGAGCTGCTGCACATCCCGGTGACCATTTTCGAGAGCAACATCTTTGCCGTGGCCAACAACACCGACAAGAACCCCTGCTACCTCTGCGCCCGGATGCGCCGCGGCCACCTGTACAGCAAGGCCAAGGAGCTGGGCTGCAACAAGATCGCCCTGGGGCACCACTTCAACGACGTCATCGAGACCACCGTCATGAGCATGTTCTACGGCTCCCAGCTGCAGGCCATGCCGCCCAAGCTGCACAGCACCAGCTTCCCCGGCATGACCCTCATCCGGCCCATGTACTGCATCCATGAAGAGGATATTCTGGCCTGGAAGCGCTACAATGAGCTGGAGTTCATCCAGTGTGCCTGCCGCTTTACCGAGAACTGCACCATGTGCGACAACGGCGGCGGCGGTTCCAAGCGGCAGGAGGTCAAGACCCTGCTGCGCCGCCTCAAGCGCGACAACCCCAACATCGAGAACAGCATCTTCCGCAGCATCCATGCGGTAGCACTGGACACCATGCCCGGCTACAAATCCGAGGGCGTGGAGCACAGCTTCCTGGAGCGGTTCAACGCCATGGAAGCCGCATTCGACGAGAACGAATAAAGCTCTTTTCATAGAAAAACGGCACGGTGCATCGCTGCATCGTGCCGTTTGTTTTTTGTTTATCTGCGCAGAACTGAGACTTCCGTCACGCCATAGCGCTGCATCAATTCCAGTGCCGCCGGGGTGATCTCTTCCCCGCTTACCGCGATGGGGATGGCCGGCGGGCAGGACACCGTGGGCATCGCACAAATGCGGCCCAGCGCCTGCTGCACCGGGATGCGCTCCTGCGGGGCAAACACTGCCTGCCGGATGGTGCAATGGGCCCGCGCCTGCTGTGCCAGTGCCACGAATTCCCCAGCCAGCTCTTCCGGCTGTGGGAGCCCGCCCGCTGCGGGCAGGCCGTGCAGACACTGCCGGAGCACCGTGCGCAGGCGCGCGTAGTCCTGCGGTGAGTTGCAGGGGGTGAACATCAGCACCACATAACGCGGGTCGGCATATTCACACTCGAGCTGCCCGCCGCGCAAGGCATCCGCCAGCGCGGTGCCGGTCATGCCAAGGGCCGCAGCGTCCAGCGTCAGCTTCAGCGGTTCCCGACCCGGGCCATCCAGCACCAGCGGCACCGGGCAGCCCGCCGCCTGCGCCGCCGCGTTCAGTTCCCCGCGCAGAGCAGAAAGCCGAGAACAGCACCGCTGCAGCCCGGCGGGATAGCTTTCCGTCAACTGCCGGTTGCAGGCGTCCAGCGACTGCAGGATCAGGTAAGACGGGCTGGTGGAGCCGAACAGTGCCAGTGCACCGCGCACTGCAGCTTCCTCCTGTACCGGGGCGTTCTCCCCCAGATGCAGATATGCTCCGCCGGTGACCACCGGCAGGGTCTTGTGGGCCGAGTCGCAGCACATAGCCGCCCCCAGTGCAATGGGGTGCAGCGGCTCTCCGGGCAGAAAGCGCAGGTAGGCCCCGTGGGCGTTGTCCACCAGCAGCGGCACCCCAAAGGTGTCGCACACAGCCGACAAGGCCCGGATGTCCTGCATGCCGCCCAGATAATCCGGGCTGGTGACGTAGACCCCAAAGGGGGTACTCCCCTGCCCGGTCAGCTCCTGCAGCGCTGTTGTCAGCATCTGTGCGGAGATGGGGCAGCTGCACAGCGCCCCGGCATTCTCTGCCGCAGGCCAAAGCCACCGGATGTCGAAGTCCAGCAGCGCGGCAGCGTACAGCAGGGCTTTGTGCGCGTTCCGGGCCGCCAGCAGTACCGGACGTTTTCCGGTCCGGGGTGCGGCCTGCAGTGCCAGACACAGCATGGCCCGGATGCACTGGGACGAGCCCTCGGTGCTGTAATAGGTATGCTGCGTGCCGAACAGCCGGGTAGCGTTTGCTTCGCTTTGGGCAATGATGCCTTCCGGCTCGTACAGCTCGTCGGCGCCCCGGATCTCGGTCAGGTCCAGCGGCTCAAAGCCTAACAGGCTCTGGCCCTTGTGGCCGGGCATGTGCAGGCGGGAGGTGCCGGACTGTGCATAGCCGCGCACAAAATCCACGATGGGTGTGTCCATGCTTATTCGCAGGCTTCGCCGTCTGCGCAGGCGTTGCAGGTGGAACCCAGCTCAATAGGCACCTCGATGCCCTGAGCAGCCAGTTCCTGGTTCTCCGCCACCTTGATCATGATGGCGCACTCCATGCGCTTCTTGAACAGCTCACAGCCGTACTCGTACACACCGGTAATGCTGCCGGTGGCATGATAAGAGTTGGCAGCGCAGCCGCCGGAGCAATACAGCTTGGCCCAGCAGTCCTTGCACTCCTTGCGGGCATAGGCGTTGCAGTGCTTGAACTCATCCCGCACGGCCGTGTTGGTGACGCCCTTCCAGATGTCGCCCATCAGGTACTTGGGGTCGCCCACGAACTGGTGGCAGGGGTACAGGTCGCCCCAGGGGGTCACGGCCATGTACTCGGTGCCAGAACCGCAGCCCGAAATGCGCTTGTAGATGCAGGGGCCGCCGGTCAGGTCGATCATGTAGTGGTAGAAGGTGAAGCCACGGCCCTCGCGGTCGCGCTTGATCATCTCCTTGGCCAGGATCTCGTACTGCTCCTTCAGGATGGGCAGATCTTCTGCGGTCAGGGCGCTGGGGTCACCGGGCTTGGACACCACCGGCTCCATGCTCAGCTCGGTAAAGCCGAGGTCCGCCATGTGGAAGATGTCGTTGGTAAAGTCGGTGTTGTAGTGAGTGTAGGTGCCGCGCATGTAGTAGTTCTTGTCGCCGCGCTTCTTCACGAACTCCTGGAACTTGGGCACGATGGTGTCGTAACTGCCGCGGCCGGCATAGTCCTTGCGGAAGCGGTCGTTCACTTCCTTGCGGCCATCCAGGCTCAGCACCACGTTGTGGCACTCCTTGTTGCAGAAGTCGATGACATCGTCGTCGATCAGCACACCGTTGGTGGTCATGGTAAAGCGGAAGTTCTTGTTGTGGATCTTCTCCTGCTCGCGGCAGTAGGCCACCAGCTTTTTGACCATGTCAAAGTTCATCAGGGGTTCGCCGCCAAAGAAGTCCACTTCCAGATTGCGGCGGGTGCCGCTGTTCTCGATGAGGAAATCCATGGCGCGCTTGCCCACCTCAAAGCTCATGAGCGCGCGGTCGCCGTGGTAGCGGCCCTGGGAGGCAAAGCAGTAGGAGCAGCTCAGGTTGCAGGTGTGCGCCACATGCAGGCACAGCGCCTTGACCACGGTGCTGCGGTTCTTGAAGTCGAACGCCATGTTTTCGTAGACATCCGGGCTCCACAGCTTGCCGGCTTCCTTCAGGCTGGTCACGTCGTCGATGCACTGGCGCAGATCCTCTTCGGTGACGTCCGGGCGGCTGCCGTATTTGTCCATCATAGCCGAGACGATCTGGTCGGCAGTGTGATCCTGATACATGGCAATGACGTCATAGGCCACGTCATCCACCACATGCACCGAACCGCTGCAGGTGTCCAGCACGATGTTATAACCGTTCAATTGATACTGATGTACCATGTTTTACTCCATTCCAGTTTGATACACAAAAAAATGCCGCCCGGCAAAGGCGGCATAGGGTTTGCAGAAATTACTTGTTGCTGTTCTCGCACTGCTGGTTAGCCACGCCGCAGGAGGTCTTGCAAGCGGACTGGCAGGAAGTCTGGCACTCGCCGCAGCCGCCGGTCTTCACGCTCTTGGTCAGGTCACGAGTAGCAATCGTCTTAATACGTTCCATAGTAGAAACCTCTCTAACTCTCAAAATTTCCTCATGCCGGGGGACTGCCCCACCATGCATTTATCTTGAACTAGGATAACACATCCGACGCCTTCTGTCAAGATTTTTGTTCCGATAAATCGCCCCGTCATATCTGCGGCTGATATTTCGTCAGCACGGTGTGCAGCCCCAGCTCCCGTGCACGGGCCAGTAAGTACCGGTAGCGGCACAGCAGTGCCTGCCGCTCATAAATGCGCTGCTCGATCAGGTCGGTGTCCACCTCCAGATCAAACATCATTTCGTTGCGCTTGAGGCAGAACAGGCATTCCTTCAGCTCCTCTTCCAGTTCCGGGTGGTAGCGCTCGTGTTCCGTGTCACGCGGGATGCGCGGCGACAGCAGGGTGTGGTCGTTTTGCATCGGTCGAAGTTGTTCCAGCATAGGCAGCATCCTCCTCTTTGTGCGTCTTTGCATTGTTCTGATTTCCAGTATATGCAAAGACCTCGCAAAGGATGCCGGTTTGTGGGGTCAGGCAGCTGTTTTATGAATCGTTACAGTACCGCCACACACAGAAGCCGATCGCCCTGCTGTGCGATTCCAAACGAAATCAAGTCTCCCCGATGAACACCAAAATCAGAATCTGGTTCATTCAAGAGCGTGCCTGCCATCATCCCATCTGCGATTTTTTCGCAGCGGACCCAACAACCTTCCGGCGCATTATTCCCGTGGATCAAAATTACAAGGACATCATCCGGAAACTCCGGGCTCCTGCTGGTGTCGATTGCCTCTACCTTTCTTGTGGCTTCGATCTCATCACAATTCCTGTAGTGTCGCTCGATCGCATCAATTTTGTTCTGATACGTCTTTCGTAGCTGTTCATCCTCTGTGATCACAAAGAGCTCATCTTCCGCAATGCTTCCCGCACGGAATTTGAGCGAAACCGTATCGTTTCCCTGGAACACCTCAATGCTCCCGCTTTCATTCTGTTTCGCACAGGCAAGGATCTCGTAAGTAAGCCCACACTGGTGATCAATATATCCATAAACCAGTGTTCCATTTCCTTGCTCATGATTGGGAAGATGCTGTGTCATCGCTTCATAGTTCTTGCCCGCTTTAACAAAGCAGACCCGGTGATAAACATCTCTGAAACTTATTTCAGCTGCTTTCATGTTATAGTTTTCTTCCTTCGTGGATAAGCCCCACACCGAATTTTACCATTCCGTGCCAAAAAGAATGTCAAAATCCCAGGAAAGCTACGTTTTTTCGTTTCTTTCCTGGGATTCTTAACAATTTTTCAATTACTCGAGCTCGGTAAGTCCAGATTATCACTAAACAAATTTGTTTAGTGTGTCTATTCTTGGATGTTCACTTTTCCATGAAATTTCCGTGGTAGATGTGGCTTGCCGATTTTTTAGTATCAAGATAGTATCACACAACCAGCGGAATCCCTATGAGCATTATAACGTATTCACGTTTAAGATGCAACTGCTTTTTCAGCAGGGAGATTCTTATTATTTCTTTAAGGTACAATCTCTGCTTCTAGCTGATCATGCTGAGCTTCTGATTCCATCCATTTAGCTAGCTGTAGGAGAATCTTTGCACTCTGTGGAAACTTCAATCTCAGTTCCCGCGCCTGCGCTCGGTAACATTTTGCTTGTTCATAAAGGTTTCGGCCATCCTGTACAATCCGTGCACCACGGGAATTAAACTTTCCATAGAATACCGCTTTCGTCAATTTCTCATTCTGCTGTTTTTCCAGAAACTCTCGGATAAATTCATGCGGAAAAGCACCGTCTTTTCCATTACAGCTTTTTCCCATAATATAGCCTAAAATCTCTGGAAACTCCTCATACAAACATTCAGCCCAGCAGTCAAATGCACGCTTGTCCCGATACGCCTCCTCGGGCAGATAATAGTCGTTTTCTACATCAAACAATCTTGAAGGATTCTCTTCCAAAAACATTTTCATCTTATCCGGATGCCTAAAGAAGAGCCGCCGCAAACACAGAGGAGGTTTCTGCAGCAACTCCTTTTTATAGAGTAGCAGACAACACTTAGCCCATTCATCAGTATAATATTGCTCATCCACTCTGCGGACAACACCAGAGAGGTATCCCCTTTCCTCCGCATTGACTCCCTGTTCAGCAATTGCCTCAAATACTTTCCTGAATAAATCAAACAAGTGCTCAACCTTGCCACTATTGCCATACAGGTAAAGTAAGAGCCCTCCCGGATGGTACTGCAATAGCTTCTTGTATCTCCGTTCGTTGTAGGACCACCTCATATCCTGATTCGCCCAATACGTCTGTTCTCTCTCCCGCGTTGTCAGCCATGGGTCAACTTCTTCACGCTGCAACGTAGACAACAGCCGAAGTTTTTCATTTTCTGACATTTCTTCAAAGACAGAAGATGCTTCTTGAAAATCCCCCTGATCGAAAAAGCCAGCCAACAACTGTTGTTTTTCTTGTTTTCGAATTGCTTCAGCTACATCCGCAAATTCTTCACATGTAGTGTTTTTAGCAAGAAATACGCCCCATGCGTGCTGGTCCCTCATTGTTTCCAGCAGCCGCCACACTGCGTCCATCCCAAATTCTATTTTCAGTGCTGCAAATTTCTCCGCTCGAATGCGTTCTCTTTCCTCTTCCTCCTTCGTCCAGCTCTTTTCTTCTTGATTGTCTAAAAGTTCTTCCATAGGCAGGCAGTGCCATTCCAGAAATATCCATCCAAATTTTCCTACAGGATCACTGGATTCCGTGCAGCATATCCATGTTTTCAGAACTTCTATCCAATCTGTCCAACCATATTCTTTACTATCACAAAGCTCAGTTCTTAACCAATATTGCATTGGTTGTAATGCTGTTGATGAGAATTGTGCTGCATCAAACTGCTCTGCCATCTCCAGTAGAACATCTCGTCCCAGCCGACGATACTCTTTCAACAGGTTTTCTATTTGCCCAAGCCATTTCTTCTGTAGTGCTGTACGATAAACAACTCGTGTGATTTCATCGTAAGCTTCAAACAATTCTTGTTCTGGGATTAATTGAGCGGGTCGTTCCTTCTTTCCTCGGCGATGTCCTCGAATCAGTGAGGTTTTACAGAGCAGTTCAATGCCGAACTCCACTCCAAAATCTGGCTTTTGCTGAATTATCTGAATCGTCAGAACCTTTTTCTCTTCAAGAGTCAGCGCCGTATGAGAACTCCATAAGCAAAGTGCATCTAACAGATGCTGTTTTACCTCTTTATAATTCTGTCCTCCTTGCAACGCCAGCTGATACAGTATTTGACAAGCTGAAAGACATGTATTCTCACATTCTATCAAAGTGTCTAGCGTCCAGAGGATTTCATTTTGTCCACCCAGCTGTTCTTTCTTCAAAAATTCAAGTACAGCTTCCGGTGCTGCTTCAGCAAGGATTCGAAGTTCCTTTATCAGGCACTCTTTACAATCATCTTTATGAAAAAAGGAAAGGATTTCCCTCACCTGAGCATCAATCATATTTTGATCTGACCCAGTTTCCGCAAAACAAATGTAATTTTTAAGCAACCGTTGAAGAACACCATACCTTCTATGATTTTGTGCTGCATCTGTGCAGGAGAGTGCCACATGGATTTCCTGATGCATCCGCTGCCCCATGGCACTTTCTATGTCTATGTTCAGTGCCAGCCACGCTTCTTCATCATTGACGATTTGATACCACGCTCCAGCTTTTTTGATTGGGCTGTCATCTATCCGCAATAGTTCCTCATATTTTCGTTCCACTACAGGATATGGTGTTTCAGCCAATCGTGCAACCAGCTGTTTCTCTTTCTCGTCTAAAATATTGTAGTGCCGCAGAAGTACAAGCGGTTGCAACAAATCAATATCTGCCACACTCATCCATTCCGGCTGTAGATCAGCTTCATTCCCAGGAATTTTTCGGATGAGTGCTGGAAGATTTCCGTGCGTATAACTATAAAGTTCATCAGTATTTGCGCTGTCGATACCCATCTCCTGCAACGCCTGAAGATACTGCGTTTTCCATCGTGGAAGCAATCGAATCGCATCCTTTTTCGCAGTGCCCTTTCCCTCGCAGAGAATTGTTCGGTTACGCCCTGATACCTGCCCGTTATACGGAAACTTCAACAGGAAATATGCGTTTTCGCATAAGCCATCCAGCTGATGGTATGTCGTTTCACTACAAATAACAGTCACCTGTTCGGCCAATGCCGAATCTTGTATCAGCGCAGCCAAGCAGAATCCATATGCTTCGATTCGCGATTCTGCCGCCACACGGCATATCTTTTCATTCACCTTTTTGCGGAAAGCCTCCAGCTGCTCTTCTCTACCGATTTGGAACATTGCCTGATTAAGCGGAGGATTTGTCCTTTGTACAAACTGCTCCCATGCATGCGCAACAGAATCTATTTCCACCGCTTCATTTTCCAGATAGTTTTGTATTAGCCATGCACAAACCGCCGGTTCCGAGTTAAGCCAATCGCACAAAACAGATGCGTCATATACATAGACTGCTTTCCATTCATCTCGGTGTTCCGCCTCCCACTCTGTAAGTGATATATTGTATGCCCATACTTTAGGCACTACGAGATAGAAAGTAGTATCTGATTTTTTCACTCCAAGCGGACGGGTCGTGCGTTTTCCATAATCGCTGTTGATTTTTTCCAAGGAATCCGCATTGGTCCCAAATTCCCAAACGCTTGTTCCCTGTGCCACATAAGGTGTTTTTGTTCCGTTATCCACGATTCCATCATATCCCGGCGCCCAAATGTCATCTTCCTCTGGTGCACGAATATATGAGTAATCCGGGCAACTGCTTCGGATCAACCGCTTGATAATTTCTGGCAACAATCCTTCCGACTTTTTCTTTTGTTCGTCCATCAATCGCTCGAGCATTTTACTTGTGAACAATTTCATAGACATCCCTCCACAAGCAACTTTGTTTTAATTTCGGGGTAATATTCTCCCTAAAGAGCAAGAAGTTAGTTTTTCCGCTCACGAGCACTCGATATTAAGAATTATTTGTTATCTTCCTCTGCCAACGAACTTCCACCAATCCCAAAGAACTTATCAAAGAAGCCTTTTAGCTTATCAATCA
>CABQHF010000053.1 GCA_902463905.1 uncultured Faecalibacterium sp.
TACAGGCTCTCGTCTCTCAAGGTTTTCGCCTTGAAAGACGGGAGCCTTTTCGTATATCTGCCGGTTCTGGCAGCAGAAAAAGTGTAAGTTATCAGGAGGACAAAACGATGATGGACGCTACCAAGTACGCTCCGGGTTACTACCCGGTACCCGCCGGCTACGACAGCTGGGTCAAAAAAGATCACATTGAAACCGCCCCTGCCTGGTGCAGCGTGGACCTGCGCGACGGCAACCAGGCGCTGATCGTGCCCATGAGCCTTGCAGAAAAGCTGGAGTTCTTCCAGATGCTGGTGAAGATCGGCTTCAAGGAGATCGAGGTGGGCTTCCCTGCTGCCAGCGAGACCGAGTACGAGTTCCTGCGCACCCTGATCGAAAAGAACATGATCCCGGAGGACGTCACCGTGCAGGTGCTGACCCAGTGCCGGGACCACATCATCCGCCGCACCTTCGAGGCCGTCAAGGGTGCTCCCCGGGCGGTGATCCACTTCTACAACTCCACCTCGGTGGCCCAGCGGGAGCAGGTGTTCCACAAGAGCAAGGAAGAGATCAAGAAGATCGCCACCGACGGTGCCAAGCTGGTCAAGCAGCTCAGCGAGGAGTACGAGGGCAACTTCCTGTTCGAGTACAGCCCGGAGAGCTTCACCGGCACCGAAGTGGACTACGCCGTGGATGTGTGCAACGCCGTGCTGGACATTATGCAGCCCACCCCGGACCGCCCGATGATCATCAACCTGCCGGTCACCGTGGAAATGAGCATGCCCCATGTGTATGCCAACCAGATCGAGTACTGCGACAAGCACCTGAAGTACCGTGACAGCGTCATCATCTCCACCCACCCCCACAACGACCGCGGCACCGGCGTGGCCTGCGCCGAACTGGCCGTGCTGGCCGGCGCCCAGCGCGTGGAGTGCTGCCTGTTCGGCAACGGCGAGCGCACCGGCAACGTGGATGCCGTCACCCTGGCCATGAACATGTACAGCCACGGGGTAGACCCCAAGCTGGACTTTTCGGATATGCCCGGCATCTGCGCCACCTACGAGCGCGTGACCCGCATGCACATCTATGAGCGCACTCCCTACGCCGGTCAGCTGGTGTTTGCCGCCTTCTCCGGCAGCCATCAGGACGCCATCGCCAAGGGCATGGCCTACCGCAAGGAGCACGGCGAGCACCGCTGGACCTGCCCCTACATCCCGGTGGACCCCCACGACATCGGCCGCACCTACGACGCCGACGTCATCCGCATCAACAGCCAGAGCGGCAAGGGCGGCATCGGCTTTGTGCTGGAGCAGAACTACGGCTACAACCTGCCCCCCAAGATGCGCGAGGCTCTGGGCTACAAGGTCAAGAGCGTGTCCGACCACAGCCACAAGGAGCTGAGCGCCACCGAGGTGTTGCACATCTTCGAGGACACCTTCCTCAACCGCCGCAAGCCCCTCAATGTCATCGAGGCACACTTTGCTCAGGTCAACGGCATCACCGCCACGGTCACGCTGGACCTGAACGGCCAGCGCAAGGTGGTCACCTCGGTGGGCAACGGCCGTCTGGACGCCGTGGCCAACGCCATCCAGAGCGCTACCGGCATGGAGTTCCATCTGGAGAACTACTCCGAGCACAGCCTGGACGAAGGCTCCACCTCCCGTGCGGCCTCCTATGTAGGCCTGACCTGGGGCGACGGCACCGTCACTTGGGGTGCCGGTACTGACACGGATATCATCGTGGCCGGTGTCAAGGCACTGGTGAGCGCCATCAATAACAAATAACATCCTCGCCCTCTCCGTCAGTTCGCTTTGCTCACTGCCACCTCTCCCAAAGGGAGAGGCCTTGGCAAAGAGCTGAAGTTTGCGTGGACTGCCAGAGGATTTGACGGAGAGAGCAAGCCGCCTATCAGTATAAAAGGAGAGTATCACCATGGGAATGACCCTGACGCAGAAGATCCTTGCCGCACATGCCGGGCTTGCCGAGGTCAAGGCAGGCCAGCTCATCAACGCAAAGCTGGACATCGTGCTGGGCAACGACATCACCACCCCCGTCGCCATCAACGAGTTTGAGCGCGCCGGTTTCGACAGCGTGTTCGACAAAGAGCACATCGCCATCGTGCTGGACCACTTTGTGCCCAACAAGGACATCAAGAGTGCCACCCAGTCCAAGCAGTGCCGCGAGTTCGCCAACAAATACGATATCCTCAACTTCTACGATGTGGGCCAGATGGGCATCGAGCACGCCCTGCTGCCCGAAAAAGGCATCGTCACTGCCGGTGACTGCGTCATCGGTGCGGACAGCCACACCTGCACCTACGGTGCACTGGGTGCCTTCTCCACCGGCGTTGGCTCCACCGACATGGCCGCCGGTATGGCCACCGGCATGGCATGGTTCAAGGTGCCCTCTGCCATCAAGTTTGTGCTCAAGGGCAAGTTCAGCCCCCGCGTGTCCGGCAAGGACCTGATCCTGCACATCATCGGCATGATCGGTGTGGACGGTGCCCTGTACAAGAGCATGGAGTTCACCGGCCCCGGCGTTGCCTCCTTGACCATGGACGACCGCCTGTGCATCTGCAACATGGCCATCGAGGCCGGTGCCAAGAACGGCATCTTCCCGGTGGACGAGGTGACCAAAGCCTACCTCAAGGGCCGCAGCCAGCGTGAGCCGGTGTATTACGAAGCCGACCCGGATGCCGAATACGAAAAGACCATTGAGATCGACCTGTCCGCTCTGGAGCCCACCGTCAGCTACCCGCACCTGCCGGAGAACACCCACCTCGCCAGTGAGGGCAAGGAGATCAGAATTGACCAGGTGGTCATCGGCAGCTGCACCAACGGCCGCCTGGAGGACATGGAAGCTGCTTACAATGTGCTCAAGGGCAAGCACATCGCCAAGGGCGTGCGCGGCATCATCATCCCCGCCACCATGGCCGTGTACAAGGAGTGCATCCTGCGCGGCTGGACCACCGCCTTCATCGATGCAGGCTGCATCGTGTCCACCCCCACCTGCGGCCCCTGTCTGGGCGGCTACATGGGCATTCTGGCCGAGGGCGAGCGCTGCGTTTCCACCACCAACCGCAACTTTGTGGGCCGCATGGGCCATGTGAAGAGCGAGGTCTACCTGGCTTCTCCCGCCACCGCCGCCGCCAGCGCCCTCACCGGCTATATCACCGACCCCCGCACGGTCTGATCGGAAAGGAGAGCAACAATGAACGCAAAAGGTTCTGTTTTCAAATACCCGGATAACGTGGACACCGATGTTATCATCCCGGCCCGCCACCTGAACACCCAGGACGCCAAGGAGCTGGCCAGCCACTGCATGGAGGACATCGACAAGGATTTCGTCAAGAACGTGAAGGACGGCGACATCATGGTGGGCGGCTGGAACTTCGGCTGCGGCTCCTCCCGGGAGCATGCGCCCCTGTGCATCAAGACCGCCGGCATCTCGGTGGTCATCGCCAAGAGCTTTGCCCGCATCTTCTACCGCAACAGCATCAACATCGGCCTGCCCATCATGGAGTGCCCCGAAGCCGTGGATGCCATCAGCGCAGGCGACACCGTGAGCGTGGACTTTGACACCGGCGTCATCACCGACGAGACCAACGGCAAGGTGTTCCACGCCGAGCCGTTCCCGCCGTTCATCCAGGAGATCATCTCTGCCGGCGGCCTGATGAAGTCGATCAAGGCAAAGAAGTAAGGAGAAACCAATGGAAAAGAACATTGCTGTCATCTGGGGCGACTGCTCCAGCCCGGAGATCGTCAAGCAGACCATCCGCGTGCTGGACAAGGTGGCCGAAAAGTACGGCCACACCTTCCACTACACCGACGCCGCCATGGGCGGTGAAGCCATCGACAAATACGGCGCCCCCCTGCCCCAGCACGAGCTGGACAAGTGCCTGGCTGCCGACAGCGTTCTGCTGGGCGCCGTGGGCGGCCCCAAGTGGGAGGGCCTGCCCGGTGAGCAGCGCCCGGAAAAGGGTCTGCTGCGCCTGCGCGCCGGCATGGGCCTGTATTCCAACAACCGCCCGGCCAAGATCTGGCCCCAGCTGGCTCCGGCCAGCCCCCTGAAGCCGGAGATCGTGGCACAGGGCATCGACTTCATCATCGTGCGTGAGCTCATCGGCGGTGTATACTTCGGCAGCCATGAGACCCACACGCTGGAAAACGGCGAGAAGCAGGCCATCGATTCCATGCCCTACTCCGAGCACGAGATCGAGCGCATCGGCCGCATCGGCTTTGAGACCGCTCAGAAGCGCCGCAAGAAGCTGTGCTGTGTGGACAAGGCAAACGTGCTGGACACCAGCCGCCTGTGGCGCAGCGTGATGCACCGTCTGCAGGCCGAGTACCCGGACGTGGAATACAGCGAGATGTTCGTGGACAACTGCGCCATGCAGATCGTCAAGAACCCCGCCCAGTTCGACGTCATCGTCACCGAGAACATGTTCGGCGACATCCTGTCCGACGAGGCTTCCATGATCACCGGCTCCATCGGCATGATTCCGTCCTCCAGCCTGGGCGACGGCACCCGCGGCCTGTACGAGCCCATCCACGGTTCTGCCCCCGACATTGCAGGCAAGGACATCGTCAACCCCACCGCCTGCATCCTGTCCGCTGCCATGATGCTGCGCTACTCCTTCGGCATGACCGAGGAGGCCGATGCCATCGAGAATGCCGTGAACAAGGTGCTGGACAAGGGCCTGCGCACCGCCGACAACATGAGCGAGGGCTGCACCTGCCTGGGCTGCACCGCCATGGGCGACGCCATCCTGGCGGAGATCTGATTTTTTCCACAACAGCAAAAAGGAGCGGTTCCCTGCGGAGCCGCTCCTTTTTTTGCGTGTAAATGAGATTTATTTTGTGCCGTAGATACGGTCGCCGGCGTCGCCCAGACCGGGAACGATGTAGCCGTTTTCGTTCAGGTGGTCGTCCTGTGCGCCGAGGTAGATATCCACATCAGGGTGTGCCTCGTGCAGAGCCTTGATGCCTTCCGGAGCTGCGATCAGGCCGATGAACTTGATGCGCTTTGCGCCATGCTTCTTGATCTGGGTGATAGCATCAATGGCGCTGCCGCCGGTCGCCAGCATCGGATCCAGGACCAGAACATCACGCTCTGCAATGTCCTGCGGCAGCTTGCAGAAGTACTCCACGGGCTGCAGGGTCTCCTCGTCGCGGTACAGGCCGATGAAGCCCACCTTTGCAGCGGGCAGCAGGGTCAGCATACCGTCCAGCATACCCATGCCTGCGCGCAGGATGGGCACCAGAGCCAGCTTGCGGCCAGCCAGCACCTTGGTCTTTGCCATGGTGATGGGCGTCTCGATCTCCACCTCTTCCAGAGGCAGGTCACGGGTCGCTTCGTAGCACAGCAGAGTTGCGATCTCGCCAACGAGGTCACGGAACTCCTTGGTGCCAGTCTGCTTGTTGCGCAGAATGCTCAGCTTGTGCTGCAGCAGCGGATGCTCAACGATCATCGGGGTCATAAAAACACGCTCCTTATTTTCAATAGATCCATTTCTATCGGATACGACGTTATGCTTTTGCGGCAGCCTCGGCGGCAAGGCGCTCGGCGCGCTCCCGCTCGGCCTGGCTCAGGCGGTGGTAATCCGGCAGCAGGGCCTCCGGCAGGACAGCCTGCCCGGCTTCGGCCATCTGCTTTGCCACCAGCGCCACCGCTGCGGCGCGGCCGCCCCGCAGCGCCGGGGGCGTTTCAAGCACGCCCGGCACACCGCCGTATTTATTATAGCACAGAGATGCGCCATCACCAACAAAAAACAGGGGTTTTTTGCAATTTTCTACAAATTGGGCAAGGTCTGCCACGGCACGGGCATCGTCCTCCATCAGACGCTGGTGGGTGGCCAGATCAAATGCAGCGCTGTACACCTGCGCACGGCGGGCATCCAGTGCGCAGAGCACCGTGCCCTCGCCGGTATGGGCAGCTGCCAGCGCTTCCAGCGTGGAGACCGGTGCGCACAGTGTCTCCCGCGGGAAAGCCAGACCCTTGACGGCGGCCAGACCGATGCGCAGGCCGGTAAAGCTGCCGGGGCCTGCATTCACGCCATAGAGGTCGATGTCGGCACAGGTCATACCGCAGGTCTTGAGGCAGGTGTCGATCATCGGCATCAGTGTCTCGCTGTGGGTCATGCCCGCGTCCAGATAGACCTCATACAGCAGGCGGTCGTCCTGCATCAGGGCCACGCCCGCCGTCTTGCCGGCGGTATCCACGGCCAGAATGTTCATACTTCCACCCCCTCGATGGTGATCTTGCGGGTGTTCTCGTCCACCCGCTCAATGTTCACATGGATCGGCTGCTCCAGTTCCAACAGATCGGCGAAGTTCTCGCTCCACTCTGCCGCCACGATGGCACCCTGATCCAGATAGTCATAGAACCCGGCCGCGCACAGATCGTTCTCGGTAGAGATGCGGTACAGGTCAAAGTGGGCCAGCGGCCGCGGCCCGCGGTAATAGTTCACAATGGCAAAGGTGGGGCTGCTCACCGGGTCGGTGCAGCCCAGACCCTCGGCCAGCCCCTCGGTAAAGGCCGTTTTGCCTGCGCCCAGCCCGCCGGTAAAGGCAATGAGTGCCCCCGGCTGCAGCACGGCCGCCATACGCTTGCCCAGCGCCACCGTCTCGGCGCGAGAATGGGTGATATATTCCGCCATGGAGTTTCCCTCCCAGTTATCAAAAAAGGATGGCAGTGCTCTGCCATCCCTTAGTATAGTATAATTTTTGCAAAAGCGCAATGCCAGCTTTGCTCACGCAGCCTGCTGGGTGCTCTGTGCCGCCGCCACGGCCGGCAGCCGGGCGCTCTGGCTGCCGCTCAAAATCGGGAAGGACGCCACCGCATGAGGCCGCCGCCCGCCCTGGTTGTTGTACCAGATGATGTCATCTGTGCCGTACAGGTTCAGGCCAAAGTCCACAGCCTCGCGCACCGTGTCCCCCTCCAGCAGGCGGTTCACAGTAGCCCACAGCATACTGCGGGAGTACACCGTGTACACATTGTTCACATAGCCCACCACGCAGGCAGCACCGCCGGACAGCAGGGCATCCGCCATGGAGGTGTCCAGATGGCCGCTCTTTCCGTAGAACTCGCAGGTCTCGGACAGGATGATCGTATCCTTCAGCGTACCATTGCGGTAGGCTGCCCGGAAGAACCCCGCCGTGACGGCGTAGGCACCGTTCACCTTGATGATGCGGTGGCTCAGCAGATCTGCACCGTAACGCAAATCGTTCCAGAAGGTGGATTTCTCGGTCAGCAGCAGCACCGGTGCCGTAGCGGTGCGCTTCCACAGCCGACCATATTCATAGGTGTAGTAGGCACCGTGGGTGCTTAGCACACACAGGTCATAGTTATTCATGTGCCGCAGGTCAGATACGGTCACGGTGGTGTCCAGTTTGGTATCCAGCCCCACCGAGGTCCAGTAGGTCTGCATATAGGCGTAGTTCGGGTAACGGCTGCTGTTGACCGTGTTGTCAAACGCATAGTACAACATGGCAGTGCCGTAGGTGCCGTTCTGCACGGTCTGCTGCGCCGTCTCAGCCAGCTGCAGGTCTGCAGCGGTGTTTTCCTCGTCCGGATCCTCCAGCAGGATGCCGCCCAGGGCACCGCAGGTGTAGGAAAAGCTCACCATGCCGTTTTCCTCATCGGCATAGATGGAGCCTTTTTCCACCAGACCCTGCTGCACCAGTTCGTCCAGCTGTTCCAGCGCCGCAGCCTTGCGGTCCGGCACCGACATTCCGGTATAATCCGCGCTGTCGGTCAGCGCTGTGACGGCGGCATCTGCCTGCTGCATCCCGGTCACATCCGAGGCGGTCAGGCTCTGCACCGGAGCCGTATCGGCAGCATTCGGCTCTGCAGCCCATGCCGCCGGGACAACCGACACCACCAGCAGTACCACAGCACACACAGCGCTGAGCAGGCGGCGGGGCATACGTTGTTCTTTCATCATTTTCCCATCCTTCAATGGGCTGTGCACATCTTCCGCACAGCTATTCCCGGCACAGGCGCTGCCCCTCGTCCACCGCTTTCAGCGCGGTCTTTTCCGGCGGCAAAACCCGCTTGTGCCATCTTCATTGTAGAGGCTCCCCTGCCCTTTGTCAAGCATCCCCGCCCGATTTTGCAAAGCTCTCACACCCTGTTCCTTGCAATAGCAGGGCGGAGTGTGTATAATAAGGATAAACTGGGGTCATATTGCTCGGTGCTGTGTGGGTTCCAGTGTCATCTGCTGATCAGAAAGGATGTGCTTTATTGGAAAGCATTCGACAATATTGGAAACGGACTGACAAGGTCTACCTGCTGCTGTGCATCTTCAGCAGCACCATGGCAGTGCTGGCGCTGGCCTCCTGGTCAGCCAAGCAGGGCAACGGCTTTGCCACCGACGCGGTCACCGGCCAGATCACCGGCATCGGTGACTACCGCCGTGCGCTGGTGCAGGCAGGTGCTGCCGGGATCGGGCTGATCATCGCGCTGCTGCTGTCCTGCATCGACTACCGCAGCCTCGTCAAGGTCTGGCCGGTGCATGTGGTGCTCACCTGGGGCCTGGTGCTGCCCACCCTGTTCATCCGCAACGTTTCCATCGGCCCGCTCACCATCGGCTACAACGCCGGTGATACCGACAACTACTCCTGGTACAAGCTGGGCGGTTTTACCTTCCAGCCCACGGAACTGGCAAAGATCAGCTTCATCCTCACCTTTGCCATGCACCTGAACAACGTGCGCAGCCGCATCAACGAGCCAAAAGAGCTGGCAAAGCTGCTGCTGCACCTGCTGGTGCCCATCGCCATCATCCATGTGCAGGGCGATGACGGCACGGCCATCATCTACGGCATCATCGGTTGCTGCATGATGTTTGCCGCCGGCCTGAGCTGGAAATACATTCTGGGTGCCTGCGCTGCCGCCGGTGCCGCCGTCGCCGTGGCCTTCGCCTTTTTCAGCGACAAGATCGGCAAGGGCTACCAGTGGTACCGCATCCTGGCTGTCATCGACCCGGAAAACACCACCGGCTGGGCACCCAGCGAGGCGGTGTGGAAGAACATCATCTACCAGCAGCAGCGCGGCGAGATCGCCATCGGTTCCGGCGGCATCTTCGGCAACGGGCTGTTCGGCGGGCGGTACTACAGCGTGCCAAACGCCCACAACGACTTCATCCTGAGCTGGATCGGCAACTCTGCCGGTTTTGTGGGCTGCTGCGTGGTGCTGGGCGTGCTGTTCGCGCTGGTGGTCAAGACCTTTGCCACCGGTGCACGCAGCGAAGACCTGCTGGGCAGCTACATCTGTGCCGGCATCGGCGGCGCCCTGATGGCTCAGATCGCGGTGAACGTGGGCATGAACCTGCGCCTGCTGCCGGTCATCGGTGTCACGCTGCCCTTCTATTCCGCCGGCGGCAGCTCAGTGCTGATGCTGTATATCTGCGTCGGGCTGGTGCTGTCGGTATACTCCCACAACACCAAGAGCTTGTTTGGATAAAATGGCCCTTGTTTCTGCAAAAAAGGGGCTGTTGCAAAATAGCTCTCTGAAAAAACATGCACAAAACCCGGAACCTTTTCAGGGCCAAAACGGCTCAAAAAGGGTTCCGGGTTTCTGTTTTTGCACTTTTTCTTTGTGCAAGTTGCTATCGCATTTTTATTTTGCAACAGCCCTTTTTTGCTTTAACTTACTTCAGCACCGCACCCAGGTTTGCGCTGGTGACCATGCGGGCATAGCGGCTCAGCCAGCCGGTCTTGATGTTGGGTTCCGGAGCTACATACTTTGCCTTGCGCTCAGCCAGCACCTCGTCGCTGACCTCCAGCGTGATCCTGGCGTTGGGGATATCGATATTGATGATATCGCCCTCCTCGATCAGGCCGATGGGGCCGCCGGAAGCAGCCTCCGGGCTGACATGGCCGATGGCGGCACCACGGGAAGCGCCGGAGAAGCGGCCATCGGTGATCAGAGCCACGGTCTTGTCCAGCTTCATACCGGCCAGAGCGGAGGTGGGGTTCAGCATCTCGCGCATACCGGGGCCGCCCTTGGGGCCTTCGTAGCGGATGACCACCACGTCACCCGGCACGATCTGTCCGGCATAGATGGCCGCAATAGCGGTCTCCTCGCTGTTGAACACGCGGGCCGGGCCGGAATGCTGCTGCATCTCCGGTGCCACGGCGCTGCGCTTGACCACACAGCCGTCCGGTGCGATGTTGCCCCACAGGATCTGCAGGCCGCCAGTCTGGGAATAGGGGTCGTCGATGGGACGGATAGCCTTCTCGTTCAGGATGTGGGCACCCTTAATGTTCTCACCCAGGGTCTTGCCGGTGACGGTGGGCACATCCAGATCCAGCAGGCCCTTCTTGGCCAGTTCAGCCTGCACGGCGGGGATGCCGCCTGCAGCGTACAGATCCGGCATGTGGGTGGGGCCGGCCGGTGCCAGATGGCACAGGTTGGGGGTCTTGGCGCTGATCTCGTTGAACAGCTTCAGGTCGATGGGCACACCGGCCTCGTAAGCGATGGCCAGCAGGTGCAGCACGGTGTTGGTGGAGCAGCCCAGTGCCATATCGCAGGTCAGCGCGTTGCGGATGGAGCGCTCGTTGATGATCTGGCGGGCGGTGATGCCCTTCTTCACCATGTCCATGACGGCCATGCCGGCGTGCTTTGCCAGCTGCAGGCGCTTGGAGTACACAGCGGGAATGGTGCCGTTGCCGGGCAGTGCGATGCCGATGGCCTCACACAGACAGTTCATGCTGTTGGCGGTGTACATACCGGAGCAGCTGCCGCAGCTGGGGCAGCAGTTGCAGGTGCAGTCCTCCAGCTGATCTTCGGTGATCATACCGGCCTTGTAAGCACCCACGGCCTCAAACATCTTGGACAGACTGACTTCCTCGCCGCCGTAGGTGCCGGCCAGCATCGGGCCGCCGGAGCAGACCACGGCGGGCACGTCCATACGGACGGCGGCCATGACCATGCCGGGCACGATCTTGTCGCAGTTGGGCACCAGCACCAGACCGTCCAGCTGATGGGCCATGAGCATGGTCTCCACGCTGTCGCAGATCAGCTCACGGGAAGCCAGGGAATACTTCATGCCCACATGGCCCATGGCGATGCCGTCGCACACGCCGATGGCCGGGATCA
>CABQHF010000054.1 GCA_902463905.1 uncultured Faecalibacterium sp.
CGTGTGCCAAGGACAGACGTCCGCTATGTGTGAGGCTGGCGGACTGCGGGAAAGTATGGCTCGGCCTGAGAGCAAAAAACAGTAATTCATTGATAGGATTGGAGTGGCATCAAACGATGGCAAAGTACATCATCAAGCGTGTCGCAATGGGTATCTTCAGTATCTTCATTGTGGCTACGGTTACCTTTTTTGTCATGAACCTGGTCCCCGGTGGCCCGTTCGTGGCAGAAAAGTCCATCAGCGCCGCTGCTCAGCAGGCTCTGGCCGAAAAGTATGGCCTGGATAAGCCGCTGGGTGTGCAGTACGTCAACTACATGAAGAGCCTTTTGCACGGCGATCTGGGTCTGAGCCTGCGTCAGCGCGGCCGTACCGTGAACCAGATCATCGCCAGCAAGCTGCCGGTGTCCTGCCGTCTGGCAGGCATTGCAGTGGTTGTGGCTCTGTGCGTGGGCATCCCGCTGGGCTGCATTTCCGCTTACAACCGCGGCAAGTGGCTGGATAACATTATTATCGTGTTTGCTACCTGTGGCATCGCGATCCCCAGCTTTATTTCCAGCGTGCTGCTTTTGTACCAGTTTGGTATGAACATGAAGGTGCTGCCCACCGTTGGTCTGAACAGCGCAGCCGCCTATATCATGCCGGTCACCGCACTGGCCATCTATCCCTCGGCTTATATCACCCGTCTGATGCGCTCCAGCCTGCTGGACGTCATGGGTCAGGACTATATGCGCACTGCCCGCGCAAAGGGCGTGTCCCAGTTCATGATCCTGTTCAAGCACGCACTGCGCAACGCCATTCTGCCTGTCATCACCTACGTCGGCCCCATGCTGGCCAGCCTGATGACCGGTTCCTTTGTGGTGGAAAAGATCTTCTCCGTGCCCGGTCTGGGCCGCGACTTCGTGTCTGCCATCACCAACCGTGACTACACCATGATCATGGGCACCACCATCCTGCTGTCCAGCATGGTCATCATTGCAAACGTGATCGTGGATATCCTTTATAAGATCATCGACCCGCGCATCAAGCTGCAGTAAGAGAAAGGAGCGATTTTCATGGAAAACATTAAAAAGAATCCGCTCAGCCTGCAGCTCAACGCGGAGGATTTTCTGCCCGCCAGCAATGAGGAAAAGCAGAGCCTGGTGGTCATGCGCGAAAGCGTCAACTTCTGGAAGGACGGTATCCGCCGCCTGAAGAAGAACAAGATCGCCATGGTCAGCTTTGTGTTCATCATTGCCATTGCCATCTTTGCCTACCTTCTGCCCGCCGTGTGGCCCTACAGCTACTCGGAGCAGGTGAAGGGCAGCAACAATCTGGCACCGTTCGAGTACTCTGCCTCTGAGCAGGCCCGCATCGACGCCGGCGAAAAGGTATTCCCGCACATTCTGGGCACCGACCGTATGGGCCGTGACTTTGCAGTGCGTATCATGATGGGCACCCGCGTGTCCCTGTCCGTCGGCCTGATCGCCTCGGTGCTGGTGCTGATCATCGGTGCCACCTACGGTGCTGTGTCGGCCTTTGCCGGCGGCTGGGTGGACAACATCATGATGCGTATCACGGATATCCTGTACACCATCCCGGATATCCTGCTGATCATCCTGCTGGGCATGGCCCTGAAGGAGCCTCTGGAAAGTCTGGCCACCAAGCCCGGCTTCAAGTGGATGCAGACCCTGGGCCCCAACATGATCTCCATCTTCATCATCTTTGCTCTGCTGTACTGGGTCGGCATGGCGCGTATCGTCCGCAGCCAGATCCTGATCCTGAAGGAGAGCGAGTACGTTACCGCTGCCCGCGCACTGGGCGCTTCCAGCGGCCGTATCATCAAAAAGCATCTGCTCACCAACTGCATCGGTACCCTGATCGTTACCACCACCCTGCAGATCCCGGCTTCCATCTTCACCGAGAGCTACCTGAGCTTCATCGGTCTGGGTGTTGCAGCCCCGCTGCCGTCTCTGGGTTCTCTGGCCACCGATGCCGTCAAGGGCATGAACACCTACCCCCACCTGCTGATCGCCCCTGCAGTGATGATCAGTGTGATGATCCTGGTGTTCAACCTGTTCGGCGACGGCCTGCGCGATGCCTTTGACCCGAAGCTGAAGAATTGATGAGGTGAACGAAGATGAGCGAAAAAATTCTTGATATCAAGGAAGAGCGCCTTTCCTTCTTCACCCCTGCCGGTGAGGTCAAGGCACTGAACGGCGTTTCCTTTGCCATGAACCAGGGCGACGTGCTGGGCATCGTGGGCGAGTCCGGTTCCGGCAAGTCCGTTACCGCTTACTCGGTCATGGGCCTGACCGCCTACCCCGGCAAGCTGGTGGGCGGCACCGTGTGGTTCAACGGCCACGAGATCGAAAAGATGAAGGAGAAGGACTTCCGCAAGATCCGCGGCAACGAAGTCTCCATCATCTTCCAGGACCCCATGACCAGCCTGAACCCGGTGTACACCATCGGCAACCAGATCGTGGAGGTCATCCGCCTGCACACCAAAAAGAGCAAGCAGGAAGCCTGGGCACGCGCCGAGGAGCTGCTGGAGCTGGTCGGCATCAACGAGCCGGAAAAGCGCCTGAAGCAGTACCCCCACGAGCTGTCCGGCGGTATGCGCCAGCGCGTGATGATCGCCATCGCCCTGGCCTGTGAGCCCAAGCTGCTGATCGCAGACGAGCCCACCACCGCACTGGACGTGACCATCCAGGCACAGATCCTGGAGCTGATGCAGGAGCTGCGCAAGAAGCTGGGCATGAGCATCATCATGATCACGCACGACCTGGGCGTCGTGGCTTCCATGTGCGAAAAGATCGCCGTCATGTACGCCGGCCACATCGTGGAATACGGCACCACCGACGAGATCTTCTACCAGCCGGGCCACGAGTACACCAAGGGCCTGATCAACTCCATCCCCAAGCTGAACACCGAGGTGCGTGAGCGTCTGGTGCCCATTGAGGGTACCCCTGTGGACCTGCTGAATCCGCCGGCCGGCTGCCCCTTTGCACCCCGCTGCAAGAACTGCATGAAGATCTGTCTGAGCAAGATGCCTCCGCGCACCGAGCTCAGCGACACCCACTATACCTACTGCTGGCTGCAGCAGAAGGCTGCATTTGAGAAAGGGGAAAAGGCAGAATGAGTGAACACAAGACGCTGGTTGAAGTCCAGCACCTGCAGCAGTATTTCCCCGCCGGCGGTGTGGGCAAGAACCGCAAGTATGTTCAGGCCGTGGATGACGTGAGCTTTGCCATCCGCAAGGGCGAGACCCTGGGTCTGGTGGGCGAGTCCGGCTGTGGCAAGACCACCACCGGCCGCACCCTGCTGCGCCTGTACGAGCCCACCGGCGGTAAGATCTACTATGACGGCAACCTGCTGTTTGATAAGGAAAACAAGATCGCCGTGGATATGCTGCCCTACCGCCGCCGGATGCAGATCGTGTTCCAGGACCCCTACGCAAGCCTGGACCCCCGCATGACCATCGGTGACATCGTGGGTGAAGGCATCGACATCCATCACCTGGCCGAGAACGACAAGGATCGCCACGACAAGATCATCGCCCTGCTGGAGCGCGTGGGCCTGAACAGCGAGCACGCAAACCGCTACTGCCACGAGTTCTCCGGCGGTCAGCGTCAGCGCGTGGGCATTGCCCGTGCACTGGCCGTGAACCCCGAGTTCATCGTCTGCGACGAGCCGGTCTCCGCACTGGACGTGTCCATTCAGGCACAGGTCGTGAACATGTTCGAGGACCTGCAGCAGGAAATGGGCCTGACCTACTTGTTCATCGCCCATGACCTGAGCGTGGTCAAGCACATCTCCAACCGCATCGGCGTCATGTACCTGGGCAAGCTGGTGGAGCTGGCCGACAGCTTTGAGCTGATCGCCCACAGCATCCACCCCTACACCCGCAGCCTGATCTCTGCCATCCCGGTGGCAGACCCCATCACGGCACGTCAGTCCAAGCGTATCGTGCTGCAGGGCGACGTGCCCAGCCCCCTGAACCCGCCGTCTGGCTGCCGTTTCCGCACCCGCTGCCCCTACGCAGACGAGCGGTGCGCCGCCGAGGTGCCGGAGTTCAAGGAGGTCACCTCCGGCCACTGGGCAGCCTGCCATCATCTGGACAAGGTGAAGTAAAAACACTTCATTTCCCTGAAAGATGAATACGTCTCATCTTCCGGCTGAAATATTGTAACGAAATGGTTACAGACACCCGTTGGGACTTGTAACCGGTGCGAGAACGCATTATACTATTCGTGTTCCTCCGGAGGACAGGCTGTTTTGACAGACCGTGCTCCGGATCGAATATAGAGGCGGCTGGGCAAAAACCTGGCACACTCAATTTGATTTAAGGGAAGGATAATTATTATGAAACGCATTTCTCGTCGTAATTTCCTCAAGGTTGCAGGCGTGGGTGCCGCTGCTCTGGGTCTGGCAGCCTGTGGCGGCAGCAAGTCCGGTTCTACCGCAACCTCCGGTTCTGCTTCTTCTGCTGCTGGTTCTTCTACCGGCAGTGTCAACACCGCTGGCTTCACCGTCCAGTATGGTTCTAACCCCGAGACTTTGGACCCCGCTCTGAACAGCGCAATTGATGGCGCAAACACCATCATCACCATCTTTGAGCCCCTGCTGCTGATCAACGAGAACAACGAGGTCATCGGCGGCCAGGCTGAGAGCTGGGAAGCCAGCGAGGACGGCCTGACCTGGACCTTCACCATGCGTGACGGCCTGAAGTGGAGCGACGGCACCGACCTGAACGCCAAGGACTTTGAGTACAGCTTCAAGCGTATGGTTGACCCCAATACCGCTGCTCCCTACGCAGAGACCTGCCTGGGCATGATCGACGGCTTTGAAGAAGCTGCCGGCTTCCCCGATGCAGACGGCAACCCCACCGTGGATCCCAACCCCGAGGCTCTGAACGTGAAGGCAAGCGATGACGGCAAGACCCTGACCATCGTGCTGTCCTACCCCTGCTCTTACTTCGACAAGATGGCTGCCTTTGCAACCATGAGCCCTGTCCAGCAGGCAACTGTTGAGGCCAACGGCGACAGCTGGTGCACCTCCGCTGACACCTTCGTCTCCAACGGCCCCTACATGATCACCGACTGGACCCCCTCCGAGCGCATCGTGCTGACCAAGAACCCCAACTACGTTGGCGGCTGGGACAGCTCCAAGATCGTCTCTGACACCATCACCCTGCTGCTGCTGGAGGACTCTTCTGCTTCCTTCGCAGCTTACAACAGCGGTGAGGCTCAGCTGATCAAGGACGTGCCCACCGATGAGATCCCCAGCCTGACCAAGGCAGAGGACGGCGGCGACTTCTACGTTGACACCATTCTGGGCACCTACTACGTCAGCCTGAACCTGCAGCGCGATGCCTTCAAGGATGCCAAGGTCCGCAAGGCTCTGAGCCTGGCTATCGACCGTGACTACGTTGCCAACACCATCATGCAGGGCACCTTCTCCACCGCCGACAGCATCGTTGGCCCTGGCATCGTGGACGAGAACGGTTACTTCCACGACAACGGCAATGCTCCCTACATCTCTGCCGACTACGAGGCAAACCTGGCCGAGGCTAAGAAGCTGCTGGAAGAGGCTGGCTACCCCAATGGCGAGGGCTACCCCACCATTGAGTACAGCACCAACGACGCTGGCTACCATGTGCCTCTGGCAGAGTACCTGCAGCAGGCTTGGGGCGATCTGGGCATCACCCTGACCATCAACAAGATGGAGTGGTCCTCCTTCACCCCCGCTCGTCGTGCAGGCGAGTACGATGTTGCCCGTAACGGCTGGGTCATGGACTACAACGATCCCTCCAACATGCTGGATCTGTTCTGCTCCGGCAACGGCAACAACGATGGCAAGTACTCCAACCCCGACTTCGATGCTGCGATCGATGCTTCCAAGGTTGCTGATTCTGCTGAGCACTTTGCACAGCTGCACAAGGCTGAGGACATCCTCATGGAGGATATGGGCTGCCTGCCCATCGCTTACTACAACGAATACTGGCTGCAGAGCTCCTCTCTGAAGGGCACCTGGCACAGCCCCTACGGCTACTGGTACCTGCAGTACGGCTACATCGAGGGCTAATCGCCCCGGTGCGGCGTACAGCGTGAGCTGAACCGTAAATCACAGGCACCCCGCTTACCGGTAACGGCAGGCGGGGTGCTTTTTTTTGTGAAGTACCGAAAAGCGGATATCTTGCGCGGCCAGACGGGCTATGATACAATAAATAATATATCCGAGCACAAGAAGGGGAGAGAAGAATGGAGCAAAAACGCCTGTGTCCATATTGCATGGGGGAGCTGCCCCCCGCCGCCGACAGCTGTGTGCACTGCGGCAAGGTGTTTGCGGGGCGCAACCCCGCCGGCTGCCTGCCCGTGGGCATGGTGCTGGCCGGGCGCTACACTGTGGGCGAGATGCGGAGCCTGGACGGGGAGGGCATCCTGTACCGGGGCGTGGAGAACCTGGGCTGCTTCCGGGTGACCATTAAGGAATATCTGCCGGTGACCCTGTCTGCCGAGCGGGGCGCGGACTGCATCCTGCAGCCCAAGACCGGCAGCGAGGTGCTGTTCAAGACCACCCGCATGGACTTTGCCGACCTGTACCGGGCGCTGGAGCGCATCACCCCGGCCACCGGGCTGGAAGCCGTGCTGGACGTGGTGGAGGCCAACAACACCGTGTATGCGGTGATGGAGAACCTGGGCGGCACCCCGCTGGACCAGTGGCTGGAAGCGCAGGGCGCGCCGCTGCGCCCGGACGACGCCTGTGCCATGCTGCAGCCGGTGTTTGAGGGCGTGGCCGCCATGCACAAGATCGGGCTGGTGCACCGGGGCATCTGCCCGGAGAACCTCCGGGTGATGGCCGACGGCCGGTGCCGTCTGGCGGGTTACGCCACGGTGGGCCTGCGCACCGCCGGCAGCGGCCTGCGCGAGCAGCTGTACGAGGGGTATTCGGCCCCGGAGCAGTATTCCACCGCCGAGTTTGAGGGCCGCTACACCGACGAATACGGCCTTGCAGCGGTGTTCTACCGCATGGTGTGCGGGCAGGCCCCGGTGCCGGCCGCCCAGCGTATGGTGTCGGACTCCAACCCCCGCGCCCGCACCGTGAACAGCGCCGTGCCGGGCTATGTGTCGGACGTGCTGCAGATGGGCCTGCGGCTCAAGCCCATGGAGCGTATCCAGACCGTGCCGCAGCTGGTGCAGGCGCTCTCCTCCAAAGAGTACACCGAGGAGCTGGGCCGCACCATGAAGCCTGAGACCCCGGTGGGCCGACCGGAAGAAAAGGCCCATCTGCTCAGCATCAAGGGCCTGCTGGCGGGCATCCTGATCCTGCTGGCCATTCTGCTGGTGCTCATGGTGTGGACCATGGTGAGCCACAGCCTGCCCTCGGCGTCGTCGGGATCGGTGGAGCCGGAACCGGCCAGCAGCGAGGTGCTGGAGCCCCAGAATCTGGTGCCCAGCTTCATCGGCATGGATTACGCCCAGGTGCAGAACAACCGGGAGTACACCGGCATGTACCTGTTCTACGTCACCGAGGAGTACAGCGACACCGTCCCGGCCGGGCAGATCATGACCCAGGAACCGGCGGCGGACACGGTGCTCAAGGCAGGGGAGACCATTCGTCTGGTGGTCAGCAAGGGCCCGCAGAAGGTGGAAATGCCCACCATCATCGGTTTCAGTCAGGACGCCGCCGTGCAGACGCTGCAGAGCCGCGGGCTGATCGCCAGCTGCTTTATGGTGGTGAACGACGGCTCCTATGCCGCCGGATGCGTGGTGTCGGCCAGTGAACCGGCGGGCGCACAGGTGGACGTGGGCACGGTGATCACCGTGTATATCGCGGCGGACCCCAGCGTGGAGATCACCACCCCGCCGGAGGAGCCTGCCACTACCGAGCCTACAACCGAGCCTGCTGCCCCGGAAACGCCTCCGGAGGGCAGCACAGAGCCGGAATACGATACAGATTAACACCACACAATAAAAGCAGAAGCGGGAGCCCGGAAAGGCTCCCGCTTCTGCTTGTTTAGGATAGGAAAGAGAATGGCTTAGTAATGATTTTGCGGCCGCTTACAGGTTGGTGTAGCCCATCAGGTAGCGGTCCACGGCGGCGGCGCAGTCGCGGCCCTCGCGCAGGCCCCACACCACAAGGCTCTGGCCCCGGCGCATGTCGCCGCAGACGAATACCTTGTCCACGTTGGTCTTGAAGTTCTGGTCGGCTACATTGCCGCGGGGGGTGCGGTCCACGCCAAAGGCGTCGGCCACATAGCTCTCGCAGCCGGTAAAGCCTGCGGCGATGAACGCCAGCTGGCAGTCGTAGGTGAATTCTTCGCCGGTGGGCACCATCCTGGTGCGGCCGGTCTCCGGGTCGCGCTCCGGCTTCAGATAGCTGATGACCGCGCCGGTCAGGTTGCCGGCATCGTCTTTCAGGAACTCCTTCACGGTGGTCTGGTAGATGCGCGGGTCCTTGTTGAACTTGGCAAGGCACTCGGTCTGGCCGTAGTCCACCTTCAGCACGCGGGGCCACTCCGGCCAGGGGTTGGAGGCCGCGCGCTCCTTGGGGGGCTGGGGCATCATTTCCAGAGCCACCAGGTCGGTGCAGCCCTGCCGCAGGGCGGTGCCCTGGCAGTCGTTGCCGGTGTCGCCGCCGCCGATGACCAGCACGTTCTTGCCCTTGGCGTCGATGGCCTTGCCGTCGGCGAATTTGCTGTCCAGCAGGCTCCTGGTCACGCTGGTGAGGTAGTCCACCGCAAAGTGGACGCCGTTGGCGTCCCGGCCGGGCACGTTCAGGTCGCGGGCCTGCTTGGCACCGCAGCACAGCACCACGGCGTCGTAGCT
This sequence comes from uncultured Faecalibacterium sp., assembly GCA_902463905.1. GTDB lineage: Bacteria > Bacillota > Clostridia > Oscillospirales > Ruminococcaceae > Faecalibacterium. The sequence continues at coordinate 8,808 of CABQHF010000054.1, forward strand.
GCTCAGCAGCTCTTCAGCGGCAATGATGCCGCCCACATCCATGTTGGTGCGGAACTCCACGCCCTCGGCCTGCATGAGTTTGATGCGGCGCTCGATGACCGATTTGTCCAGCTTCATGTTGGGGATGCCGTACATCAGCAGGCCGCCCACCCGGTCGGCGCGCTCGAACACGGTCACGGCGTGGCCGCGCTTGTTCAGGTACTCGGCCACCGACAGGCCGGACGGGCCGCTGCCCACCACGGCCACGCTCTTGCCGGTGCGGGCCGGGGGCGGGGCGGCGTGGAGCCAGCCCTTGGCGTAGCCCGTCTCGATGATGGCGTGCTCGTTCTCACGCACGGTCACGCTGCTGCCGGTCACGTCCCCGCAGGTGCAGGCGGCCTCGCACAGGGCGGGGCACACCCGGCTGGTGAACTCCGGGAAGCGGTTGGTGGCCAGCAGCCGATGCAGCGCCAGCTCCCACTTGCCGTGATACACCAGATCGTTCCACTCCGGGATCAGGTTGTTCAGCGGGCAGCCGGAGGCCATGCCGCCGATCATCATGCCCGCCTGGCAGAAGGGGACGCCGCAGTCCATGCAGCGTGCCGCCTGGGTCTGCTGCTCCTCGCGGGAGAGCCAGATGTGAAATTCGTCAAAGTTTTCCATGCGCTCCAGCGGCGGTACGTCCGTGCTGGTCTTGCGCGAATAATCCATAAATCCTGTGGTCTTGCCCATGATGTTCCCCTCCTTACTTCTTCTTCTGCACCGTGTAGAATGCTTCGATCTGCGCCTGCTCGCCGTCCAGACCGCGCTCTTCCACCGAGGCGATCACCCGCAGCATGCGGTCGTAGTCGTAAGGCAGAACTTTCTTGAACTTGGGCAAAAACTCGCTGAAGTTGTCCAGGATCTCCTTGCCGCGGGGGGAGCCGGTAAGCTCCACATGCTCGCGGATCAGCTCCTTCAGGGTGGCCACGTCGTACTTGTGCTCCACCGGTTCCAGGCTGACCGTTTCCTTGTTGACCCGCTGGTAGAAGTCCCAGTTCTCATCCAGCACATAGGCGATGCCGCCGGTCATGCCGGCTGCAAAGTTTTTGCCGGTCTGGCCCAGCACCACCACGGTGCCGCCGGTCATGTACTCACAGCCGTGGTCGCCCACGCCCTCCACGACGGCGGTGGCACCGCTGTTGCGCACGGCAAAGCGCTCACCGGCCACGCCGGAGATGAAGGCCTTGCCGCTGGTGGCACCGTACAGGGCCACGTTGCCGGTGATGATGTTCTCTTCCGGCTTGAAGGAGATGCCCTGCGGCGGGCGCACAACGATCTTGCCGCCGGACAGGCCCTTGCCCATGTAGTCGTTGCAGTCGCCCACCAGGTCCAGCGTCAGGCCGCCCGGGATGAACGCGCCGAAGCTCTGGCCGCCGGCACCCACACAGTGGGCGGTGAACACGTCGTCCGGCAGGGCGCTGCCATACTTGCGGGTGATCTCGCTGCCAAAGATGGCACCAAAGGCGCGGTCGGTGTTGGACACGTTCAGGGTCACGCTCTGGGGGTTCTTGCTGTTGAGCTTGAACTTCTTCATGAGCACCTTCATGTCGAGGGTGTTCTCCAGATGGAAGTCGTAGGTGTCAGCGGGCACAAAGTGCACGTTGCTGTTGGCGATGGCGGGGTTGTGCAGGATGCAGTCCAGATCCATCTTGGCAGCACGGCTGCCGGGGGCAGCGTCCTTCACGCGCAGCAGGTCGGTGCGGCCCACCAGCTCGTCCACGGTGCGCACGCCCAGCTTGGCCATGTACTCCCGCAGCTCCTGTGCCACGAAGGTGAGGTAGTTGATGATATATTCCGGTTTGCCGTGGAAGTGCTTGCGCAGCTCCGGGTTCTGGGTGCAGATGCCCATGGGGCAGGTGTCCAGATTGCACACGCGCATCATCACGCAGCCCTCGCACATCAGCAGGCTGGTGCCAAAGCCGAATTCCTCCGCGCCCAGCATGCAGCTGATGGCCACGTCACGGCCGGAGAGCAGCTTGGAGTCGCTCTCGATGCGCACCCGGGTGCGCAGGCCGTTGAGGATCAGGGTCTGGTGGGTCTCGGCGATGCCCAGCTCCCAGGGCAGGCCCGCGTTCT
>CABQHF010000055.1 GCA_902463905.1 uncultured Faecalibacterium sp.
GCGAGATGCCGATGCCGCCGCCCACTGGCAGCGTGAACAGATCGCCCCACAGCAGGCGGTAAACAAATTCAATAAGATGGGTCAGCAAGAGCAAGGCCTCCTTGTCGGTTGATGACTTCATTATAGTACAGTACAAAAGAATTGTAAAATCCAAAAAATTGATCGAAAGAATCAATGGAACAGAAGAGCAGGCCCGCCACAAAACAAAAACCGCCCGGCTGTTGCACCGGGCGGCGGAGGAAGCAATAAGAATTGTCAGAAAATCACAGGATGTCGATGTATTCACCGGCCAGCGCTTTGTTCATGCTGCGGACAGCACAGAACTTGCCGCACATGCTGCAGGTGTCGCTGTGGTCATCCTCCGGCAGGCGGGCGTCCCGGATGGCCTTGGCGGTCTCCGGATCCAGTGCGCAGGCAAACTGTGCGTCCCAGTCCAGCACCCGGCGGGCGTCGCCCATCTTGTCGTCGATATCCCGCGCATGGGGGATACCCTTGGCGATGTCGGCGGCATGGGCGGCGATCTTGGAGGCCACGATGCCCTGCTTGACGTCCTCCACGTTGGGCAGTGCCAGATGCTCGGCGGGGGTGACATAGCACAGGAAGGCGGCACCGCTCATGGCAGCCACCGCTCCGCCGATGGCAGCGGTGATGTGGTCGTAGCCGGGGGCAATATCGGTGACCAGGGGTCCCAGCACATAGAAGGGGGCACCCATGCAGATGCTCTTCTGCACTTCCATGTTGGCGGCTACCTGATTCAGCGGCACATGGCCGGGGCCTTCCACCATGACCTGTACGTTGTGCGCCCAGGCACGCTTGGTCAGCTCGCCCAGACGCACCAGCTCTTCGATCTGGCACACGTCGGTGGCGTCAGCCAGACAGCCGGGACGGCAGGCATCGCCCAGCGAGATGGTCACATCGTGCTCGGCGCAGATCTCGCAGATCTCGTCAAAGTGCTCGTAGAAGGGGTTCTCGTTGCCGGTCATGCTCATCCACGCAAACACCAGAGAACCGCCGCGGCTCACGATGTTCATCTTGCGCTTGTGCTTGCGGATCTGCTCGATGGTCTTGCGGGTGATGCCGCAGTGCAGGGTGACAAAGTCCACGCCGTCCTCTGCGTGCAGGCGCACCACATCGATGAAGTCTTGTGCGGTCAGCTCTGCCAGATCGCGCTGGTAGTGGATGACCGAATCGTACACCGGCACGGTGCCGATCATCACCGGGCACTCGTGGGTCAGCTTCTGGCGGAAGGGCTGGGTGTTGCCGTGGCTGGACAGGTCCATGATGGCCTCGGCACCCATGTTCACGGCACTCATGACCTTCTGCATCTCAATGTTGTAGTCCTTGCAGTCGCGGGAGACACCAAGATTCACATTGATCTTGGTGCGCAGCATGCTGCCGATGCCCTCCGGATCCAGGCATTCGTGGTGCTTGTTGGCCGGGATGGCAACCTTGCCCTCGGCCACGAGCTGCCGGATCTCTTCCGGGGTGCGGTACTCCTTTTTGGCTACGATCTCCATCTGCGGGGTGATGATGCCCTTGCGGGCGGCATCCATCTGGGTGGTGTAAGTCTGCATGATAAACTTCCCTCCAAAGATTCTCTCTTTTATCTGAACAGCAGAACGCTGGTCATGCGGTGATGCAGGCAGGCCTGCGGGGCGGAAGTTTCTCTGAGGACCGTCCGCTGGGGTGGGACCCTGTTGCCGCAGGCAATAGGGCGGGCGATGGAATGGCCCGATTCGCGTCCGAAGAGAAAGCTGCCGACACACAGGCTGGACCGGCTGGCAGGCTGCCGCCATTCAGAGAGAATATTCTGGATGCCGGCACCTGCGCGAGAAAATACGCTCATCATAAAAAACTCCTTTTATGATTTTTATAACGCGGCACAAGGTGGTGTCCCCGGTGTGCCGCGGGAAATGATTACTCTACGATCTGCTCCGAGAGGGCTTTCAGTTCCCTGCACTCGGCTTCGATGTCCTTTGCGCTGAAGATGGCGCTTACAAGGGCCACGCCGTCCACGCCGGTGCCCCTGAGCTGCAGGATATTATCCTTGTGGATGCCGCCGATGGCCACCACAGGCACATCCACGGCATTGCAGATGTCGATGAGAGTCTGCCGGGGCAGCACGTCCACATCCGTCTTGGTGTGGGTAGCAAAAGCAGCCCCCACGCCCAGACAGTCGGCCCCGTGGGCCACGGCGTCCAGCGCCTCCTGTACCGTGTGGGCCGAAACACCGATCATCATATCCTCGCCCACGCGCTCGCGCACCTTGGCGGCGGCCATGTCGCTCTGGCCCACATGGATGCCCTCGGCGTGGCACTTCACGGCCACGTCCACGTTGTCGTTGATGAACAGCGGCACACCGTACTGCTGGCACAGGGCGTGGATCTCAATGGCCTCCTGCAGAAAATCGGCGTCATCCAGATGCTTTTCCCGCAGCTGCACGCAGGTGGCACCGCCCTTCAGGGCGTTTTCCACCTGCTGGTACAGGGTCTGCTCGCCCACCCAGGCGCGGTCGGTCACGGCGTATAATAACATGGTATGCTTATCGCACTTCATAGGTTGCTCCTTCTTCCAGCTGTGCGGGGGTCATATTGTAGATGGCATCAATGATGTAATTGCGGTAGGTGGAATTGCCGTCCAGCGGGCTCAGGCGGCTGTGGGCGATCTCACCGGCCAGACCCATGGCGCACACAGCGGCGGCAGCGGCCTCCAGCGGCTGGTCGGGGTTGGCAGTGACGAAGGCTGCCGTCAGAGCCGAGAGCTGGCAGCCGGTGCCGGTGATGCTGCTCATCATGGGGTGACCGTTGCGGATGCAGTAAGCCTTGTGGGCGTCGGCCACGATGTCAATGGCACCGGTGATGGCCACCACGGCACCGGTGCGGGCCGCAAAGGCCTTGGCAAAAGCCACGGCGCTGTCCAGATTTTCCTCGGTGACCTTGTCGGCCACATCGGCATCCACGCCCTTGGTGGTACCGGCACCGGAGGCCAGGGTCTTGACCTCGGAGATGTTGCCCCGGATGACCGTGAATTTCACCTCCCGCAGCAGGCGGTTGGCGGTGTCGGTGCGCAGCTGGGAAGCACCGGCGCCCACGGGGTCCAGCACCACGGGGTGTCCCAGCAGGTTGGCCTTTTTCCCGGCCAGCAGCATGCTGGTGATGGTGCGGCTGTTCAGGGTGCCGATGTTGATGTTCAGGCCGCCGCAGATGGTGGTGATGTCCTCCACCTCGGCGGCATCGTCGGCCATGATGGGGGAGGCCCCGCAGGCCAGCACCATGTTGGCGCAGTCGTTCACCGTGACATAGTTGGTGATGTTGTGGATCAGCGGGCAGGTGCTGCGGACATTCTCAAAACATTCAGCAAACATGATGGCTCCTCCGTCAGGACAGGCTGCTCTGCATGCTGCGCAGAACACCGGAGCGCTGCAGGCTGAACACCAGGATCCCGGCGATCACAGCGCCCACGCCGGTGGAGATGAGGAAGGGGACGATGTAGGCATAGAAGGCGATGTCACCGGCGCTCTTGCCCATCAGGAAGATGGCCACAGGCCAGGCGCACAGGCCGCCCAGCACGCTGGTGCCGAACACCTCACCCACCACAGTGGCCAGGATGTTCTTGGTCTTGTGGTACACCAGGCCACACAGCAGCGCGCCGAACATGCTGCCCGGGAAGGCCATCAGACTGCCCAGGCCCAGCAGGTTGCGCAGCAGGGAGGCCACAAAGGCCACGCCCACACCCCACCAGGGCCCCAGCAGCACGGCGCACAGCACATTGACCATGTGCTGCACCGGGGCGCACTTGCTGCCGAACATCGGGAAGCTGAACACGCTGCCCACCACACACAGGGCACAGAACATACCGGCCAGCGCCAGTTTTTTTGCAGAAACCTTTTTCATGAGGGAAAACTCCTTTCCAGTGGGGCGGCTGCAGACAGCGGCCCCGGCAAACCACGCCCTGCCCGCAAAAAAGGCAAAGCAATCCTTCGGGTTGCGGTCGAGACTTGCTGGTCTCCTCTCACGCCGGAACACGGCTTCCCATCGCTGTCGGTTGCAAGGCTCAGGGCGCTCCCCCTCAGCCCGCTGCGCCTGTGCGCAGAGCCGCCCTTTGCAGGGCGGGAATGATTCCTCCTCAAAAAATGCTGACAAAACAAAAACAGGAGACACCCGGCGGGGTGCCTCCTGTAAAAAATCGTACAACAATGACTTCCTACGGCGGCATTATCCGCATCAGGTTAAAGGGTCGAAGGTCGGTTCCTTCCTCTCAGCCTGCATCACAAGCTCCCCTGTATTTGGTTCGTGACTGTATTCTACACCCTTTGCGCGCAAATTGCAAGGGGGCATCAGATCAGAATGCCGTCGCAATGGTCCATCTCGTGCTGGATGATCTGGGCCGTCCAGCCGGTAAAGGTGCGGATGCGCGGCTTGCCGTCGGCAGTTTCGTACTGCACCTTGATGCTTTTCCAGCGCTTGGTGGGGCGCACACCCTCCAGCGAAAGACAGCCCTCCTCGGTGTTGTAGGGGCCGGACTTTTTGAGGATGACCGGGTTGAACAGCACCAGATACCCGTCCTCGGCTTCCACGGCGATGATGCGCTTGAGTTCCCCGATCATGTTGGCGGCCATGCCCACGCAGCCGTCGGCGTGGGAGGTCAGGGTCTCCAGCAGGTCGCGGGCGGTGTCGGCGTCTGCCGGGGTGGCTCGGGTGGACTTCTGGGCTAAAAACAGGGGGTCGTGTACAATGGGCTGGATCATAAAAAATCTCCTTTACGGTTCATGGGGGGTGGGGCGCAGCAGCATCCCTGCCAGAAGGCCCACCGCTGCCGGCAGCACCCAGCCAAAGCCCACAGCCCCCAAGGGCAGGGCCTTAGCCAGGGCCGAAAGGGGCCCCAGGGGCAGGGCGGACGCAACGCTTTGCAGGGCGGTGCAGCCAATGCACAGAGGGTACACCAGCGGGTGCCGCTGCTCCAGCTCCGGCACAAAGGAAAGGCAGATCAGCAAAATGGCCACCGGGTAAAGGGCGTTGAGCACCGGGACGGACAGCCGCAGGATGTCTGCCAGGCCCAGGTTTGAGAGCAGCATACTGGCAGCGGCAAAAAATCCGGCAAAGGCCGGGTAGGGCACCGAGGGCACCAGGGTGTGGAAGTACTCTCCCACACAGGCAATGAGGCCCACACAGGTGTTAAAGCAGGCCAGCACAAAAATAGCGGCAAGGAGCACAAGGCCAGCTTTGCCAAAAAGCCGGTCTGCCAGCACCGTCAGCACATCGGCTCCGGTGGCAAGGCCCGGGACGGCGGCCCCGGTAAGGGCTCCGGCGTGGCCCAGCATGGCGTACACCGCCAGCAGCAGCCCTCCGGCCACAAACCCGGCCAGGATGGTGCTGCGCTGCACCTCCTCCTGCCGGGTGACGCCCTGGGCCTGGATGTTCAGGGCAATGATGGCTCCAAAGTTCAAGGCTGCCAGGGTGTCCATGGTCTGGTAGCCATACAATACGCCTTGTAATACGGCACCGGAAGTATACTCCGGGGTGGGGACACCGTACTGCCCTGCCAGGGGGTGCAGCAGGCAGCCGCCAAACAGAACTAAAATCAGCACCAGCAGGCAGGGGCACAGCAGCCTGCCCAGCCAACGGGTGAGCCTTTCCGGCCGCAGGGCCACCAGAAAGGCCGCCGCAAAAAACATCGCCGAGTACCCTAGCTGCAGCCCGGCCCCGGTGCCCACCAGGGGGGTCAGCATGGCAAAGGAGGTGCTGGCGGTGCGTGGGATGGCCAGGCAGGGGCCAATGGACAGGTAGATCAGGATCATAAAGACCTGGGCAAACACCGGGTGCACCCGGCCTGCCAGCTTTTCCAGACCCTGGGCCCGGGCCACAGCCACCACTCCGGCAACGGGCAGCCCCACGGCACTGATGGCCAGGCCCAGAAAGGCAGGCCAGAAATGGATGCCTGCCTTGGCCCCCAGGTCCGGCGGAAAGATCAGGTTGCCAGCCCCGAAAAACATGGAAAACAGCGTGAAGCCGATGAGCAGCAGCTTTCGGCCAGATAGCTTTTGCATAAAAAGTTCCCCCCTCTTGTGTGCACTCCTGCCGGGCAGGGAGCGAATATCTTCAGTGTACTCTGAAGATAAATTCATGTCAAGCATATCCAAGTTGAACAAAAGTATCTTTTGGAAACAAGGCCTCCCGGGCAGGTGATGCACAGGTCATTGGCCTTTGGGGCGGAGTGTGGTATACTGGGACGCAGAAAACTGCAGCGAAATGGGGGGAGAACCATGCACGACTACAAAACGCTGCTCCGGCGCGCCGGGGCGGTGCTGTTCTGGCTGGCAGTGTGGCAGGCTGCGGCCATGGCCATCGGACAGGAGGTCTTTCTGGTGTCGCCGGTGCAGGCCCTGCGCTGCCTGCTGCGGCTGCTGCCGCAGGCGGATTTCTGGCACCGGGTGGGGTTCAGCGCCGGGCGCATCCTGCTGGGCTTCGGGCTGGGCGTGGTGTGCAGTGTGGCGCTGGCCGCAGCGGCTGAAATCTGTCCCGCTGCCGAAGTTTTGATCGCCCCGATGCTGCAGCTGGTCAAGGCCACGCCGGTGGCCAGCTTCATCATTCTGGCGCTGGTGTGGGTGCGGGGGTCCTCGCTGTCGGTGCTCATCAGTTTTCTGATGGTGCTTCCGGTGCTGTACGGGGCCGTGCGCACCGGCATCCGGGCGGCAGACCCGCAGCTGCTGGAAATGGCAAAGGTGTTCCGTCTGCCGCTGGGCCGCCGCCTGCGGGCCGTGTGGCTCCCGGCGGTGCTCCCGGCTTTCCGGCAGGGGTGCAGCGTGGCGCTGGGCATCTGCTGGAAAAGCGGCGTGGCGGCGGAGGTCATCGGCCTGCCCAACGGCAGCATCGGCGATGCCCTTTACCGGGCCAAGATCACCCTTTCCACCGGGGAGCTGTTCGCCTGGACCTTTGTCATCATCCTGCTCAGTGCGGCCTTTGAAAAGCTGTTCCTCCAGGCGCTGGATGCTGTGAGCCGGGCGTTGATTGGCGGAGAGGAGGATGCCGCATGCTGACCATCGACCATCTGGAAAAGCGGTTTGGCAGCACGGTGCTGTTCCGGGACCTGACCTTTACGGTGGACGGCCCGGCGGTGCTGTGGGCCCCCAGCGGCTGGGGCAAGACCACCCTTCTGCGCATCCTCATGGGGCTGGAAACGCCCACTGCAGGCCGGGTGCAGGGCGCCGGGCGGGTGAGCGCGGTGTTCCAGGAGGACCGGCTCTGCCCCCAGCTGACGGCGGTGCAGAATGTGCTGCTGGTGCTGCCGGATGACCGGCAGGAAGCGGCCATCCGACAGGACTTTGCCCGGCTGGGGCTGGACGAGGCCGCGCTGGCCCTCCCGGCCCGGAAGCTGAGCGGCGGGCAGAAGCGCCGCACGGCCCTGCTGCGGGCCCTCTGGGCACCGGGGGACACCCTACTGCTGGACGAGCCCTTTACCGGTATGGACCCGGCTGCCGTACAGGCCAGCATCGCCCTGCTGCGGGAGCGGGTGGAGGGCCGTCCGGTGCTGCTGGCCACCCACGACCGTGCCGCCATCGACGCACTGGGCTGGCCGATGCTGGAGCTGCAGAAGCTGGCACAGCCGGGTGCGGCTTGCAATTCCACAAACAAAGGATTACAATAAGGGTTAGCAGCGCAAAACGGCTGCATGTTAAGAATCCTGAACCTGAAACGGAGGTTTTTCATTTATGGCTTGTACTACCATTCTGGTCGGTAAAAAGGCGTCTTACGACGGCTCTACCATGATCGCCCGCAACGACGATTCCGGTTCCGGCCATTTCACCGCCAAAAAGTTCACCGTGGTGCACCCGGAGGACCTGCCCAAGGTCTATCGCAGTGTGCTCTCCCATGTGGAAGTGCCCCTGCCGGAAGGTGCCATGCGCTTTACCGCCATGCCCAACGCCGTGGAGGGCAAGGGCATCTGGGCAGCTTCCGGTGTGAATGCCGCCAATGTGGGCATGACCGCCACCGAGACCATTACCTCCAACCCCCGCGTGCTGGGTGCGGACCCGCTGGTGGAGTACCGCCCCGCCAAGGGCGAGCAGCCGGAAGTGCCCGGCGGTATCGGCGAAGAGGACATCGTATATCTGGTGCTGCCCTACATCCACACCGCCCGCGAGGGCGTGCAGCGTCTGGGCCAGCTGCTGCAGACCTACGGCACCTACGAGATGAACGGCATCGCCTTTGCGGACGTGAACGAGGTGTGGTGGCTGGAGACCATCGGCGGCCACCACTGGATCGCCCGCCGTGTGCCGGATGATGTGTATGTGGTCATGCCCAACCAGCTGGGTCTGGACAGCTTTGACCTGACCGACGCCCTGGGCGAGCAGAAGGAGTACATGTGCTCGGCCGACCTTGCCGAGTTCATCGCAAAGAACCATCTGGACTTGTCGCAGGACGGGGCACTGAACCCCCGCGATGCCTTTGGCAGCCACGATGACTCCGACCATGTGTATAACACGCCCCGTGCCTGGTACATGCTGCGCACCCTGAACCCCACCACCTGGGTGTGGGACGGTCCGGATGCCGATTATACCCCCATGTCCGACGATCTGCCCTGGTGCATGGTTCCGGAAAAGAAGGTGACCCCGGAGGACGTGAAGTATGTGCTGTCCAGCCACTATCAGGGCACCCCGTACGACCCCTACCGCAGCTATGGCGACAAGGCTAGCAAGGGCGCATACCGTTCCATCGGCATCAACCGCAACGACTTCATGGCCCTGATCCAGCTGCGCCCGGACGTGGACGCCGAGAACTGCGCTCTGGAATGGATCGCCTATGCCTCCAACGCCTTCAACACCATGGTGCCCTTCTACGCCAACGTGGACACCACCCCGGCTTATCTGGCCAACACCACCGGCGAAGTGTCCACCGACAACTTCTACTGGGTCAGCCGCATGATCGCCGCCATGGCCGATGCCTCCTATGCAAAGTCGCTGTTCCACATTGAGCGCTATGAGGAAGCTGTGCTCAGCGCGGCCCATGCACTGGTGAACCAGTACGACGCGAAGCTGGCCGCCGCAGCACCTGCAGCCCGTGCCGCCCTGCGGGAGGAAGCCAACCTCGCCCTGGCCGCCATGATCCAGGAAAAGGCCTCCGACACGTTGGGCAAGGTGCTGTTTGAACTGAGCAATCAGATGAAGAACGCCTACTCCCGTTCGGATGCGTGATCTTTTTAATAAGAACGACTGAACCGTAAAAAGGCGGGCTGCAGTGCAAACTGCGGCCCGCCTTTTCTGCGGTTATTTCTTTTTTCTTGCCGGTTTCTTTTTGCGCACGGTGTAACCAAAGGTGCCCAGCTTTTTGCCCAGGGCCAGATACTCGCCGTGGCTGTACACGATGAGCTTTGCCTTGTCCAGACACAGCTTGCCGGTCTCATCCAGCAGGCTCTCGTCCACATCGCAGGCCACCACTTCGGCAAGGAACAGGTCGTGGCTGCCCAGCGGGATCCTCTGAGTCACTTTGCATTCCAGGTTCACCGGGCTTTCCGCCAGCACAGGGCAGTCGGTGAGCACGCTGCCCGGCTCGGCATGCAGGCCGCAGGCGGCAAACTTGTCCACATCGCGGCCGCTCTTCACGCCGCACCAATCCACCGACCGCACCAGTGCTTCGGTGGGCAGGTTGATGGCAAACTGCCCGCTCTCCTGAATGAGGTGGTGGCTGAACCGTTCCGGCCGCACGCTGATGCTCACCATGCTGGGCTGGGTGCAGATGGTGCCCGTCCAGCCGATGGTGATGAGGTTGGGGTTCTCCAGCCCGCCGCAGGACACCAGCACCGGCGGTTCCGGGTTCAGCAGGGTACTGCCCCGCCAGCTCTGTTTGCTCATCCGTGATACTTCCTTTCGTAGGGGGCCCAGGTGCGCTCCGAGATGATGTAGCGCGGGCGGGCCTTGGTCTCCATGTAGATCTTGCCGATGTATTCGCCGATGACGCCCAGGCATACCAGCTGCACGCCGCCCATGAAGCAGACGATGCAGACGATAGAGGCCCAGCCTGCCACCGACGAACCCAGAACGGCCTGCACGATGGCCCAGATGACCCCGATGAAGCCCACAAGGCTCACCACGATGCCGGCTCCGGTGATGATGCGGATGGGCTTGTTGGACAGGCTGGTGATGCCGTCAAAGGCCAGTGCCAGCATCTTGCTCAGGGGATAGTGGCTCTCACCGGCCAGACGCTCGTGGCGCTCGTAGGTGACCACATTGCTCTTGAAGCCCACCAGCGGCACCATGCCCCGCAGGAAGATGTTCACCTCGTGGTAGTCGGCAAAGCTCTCCAGCACGCGGGTGCTGATGAGACGGTAGTCCGCATGGTTGAACACGATGTCGGCACCCAGGGCGTTCATCACATGGTAGAAGCCCTCCGCCGTGAACCGCTTGAAGAAGGTGTCGGTGTCGCGGCGGCTGCGCACACCGTACACCACCTCGGCACCGTCCAGATACTTCTGCACCATCTCGTCCATAGCGTTGATATCGTCCTGGCCGTCGCAGTCGATGGAAATGGTGATATCGCAGCTGCCGCTGTGCAGCGCTTCCATCAGGCCTGCCAGTACGGCATTCTGATGGCCGCGGTTGCGGCTCTGCGCAATGCCGATGAAGTGCTCATCCTGCCCGGCAAAGCCCTGGATCAGCTCCCAGGTCTTATCCCTGGAGCCGTCGTTGACGAACAGCACCCGGCTCTGGTCGCTCACAAGGCCGCGGGCGGCAAGGTCGTTGATCTTTTGCAAAAACAGCGGGGCTGTGATGGGCAGCACCGCTTCCTCGTTATAACAGGGGATCACGATCCAGAGAATCGGTTTGGACATGGTAAAAACTCCTT